>JACQDF010000149.1 GCA_016201205.1 Acidobacteriota bacterium | reverse complement strand
TCTGGCGCGCATGTGCTTCATCGACTACGCCTGGCAGATCGCGCTGGTGGCTGAGAGGAGACAGCCGGAGACGGACGCCGCCCAGATCATCGCCGTCGGGCGAATTCACAAGGACCGCGACGCCTATGCGCGCGGGCGCCGTGAAGCGGAGTTCGCACTGGTGGTCAGCGATCGCTTCCAGGGACAAGGGCTTGGCAAGGAGATGCTGCGCCGGCTGATCGAGATCGCGAAAAAAGAAGATGTCAGCATCCTGCTGGGGGAGATTTCCGCCGAGAACCTGACGATGCAGGGGATGTGCCGCAAGCTGGGTTTCGAGCTGCGGCGCGAATACAACGAGACGACGCTGGTGGCGCGGATGCGGTTGTAGGTCGGCGGGACGGCGCGCCTATACCAGATCCACTACGTTCTGCTGCAATCCTTGCGCGGACGCGCTGAACCCCACCAGCCGCCTGGGATCGAACGCATCTTCGACAAAAAAACCGAGGATCGGACCAAACAACTGAGCCAGTTCGTGCGCCGCACAGGCAGGAAGCAGAAACTGGAGGATTCGCGGGTCGTGCAGTCGCGAGCAGAAGCGCCTGCCGTCTTCGGTGTGCACCATTAGAATCTGCTGGAGGTGCTGGCGCACTTCGGCGAAGGGAGAAGAGCATGCAAGGAACGTGATCCAATGCCGGCCCCACCCTTCCTGGATGAGACTGGCGAGCAACGGAGAATCGAGCGGCAACTGCACAAGCAAGAGCGCGGGCGGGGGCTGATCGCCGGTCTCGAGGCCCTCGAACAGGTACTGGTGCGCGCCGCCGGAGCCGGCCAGCCATTGCTGAACTCGCGGTTCAGCGAATGCGTCCAACACCGCATAGAGCGGCACGCTCAAGCGCTGCAGGAAACCCAGAACCGCCTGCTGTACCGGTGTCAGCGTCTGCAACGGCGGCGCCGGCGCGACCGCTTGCTCCATCGTTTCGTACTTGGGAATCGCAAACAACACCGTCGACGTGCGTTGTTGGCGCGGAACTGCCTCCTCCGTCCGAAGACTCACCAGCAGGCGCGTCTGCCCGGCGGCAATCTGATCGCCGTCATTCAGAACCTGCTCCGAGACACGGTTGCCGTTCACCCAGGTGCCGTTGCTGGAGTTGCAATCGCGCAGGATGCAGGCTTCGCCCGTACATTCGACAACGAAGTGGAGTCCGGAAAGAAAGCTGTCGTGCGGCAGCATGAGCTGCGACTTCGCCGTGCGGCCGCCGCTGACGGACTGGCCGGGATTGAGCTCCACGGTGTGGCCGGTCAGCGGGCCGTTAAGGATCTCCAGCACTACGCGCATGCGGTCCGTTGCCTCCGAGCCTTGTCGTATTTTTACTGTAGCTCATGAGCCGCTTCCATGACCTCGACCGTCTGGTTCACTTTCGAAACGTTGATCTCGACGACGGCGCCGCTCGGCCAGCGGATCTCGAGCTGCGCGCCCGTCTCCTTGCCCAGGCCGAAAGTGAGCGCGAGGTCGCTCTGAGAGCAGTAGCTCGACCCGGAATGCACCATGCGCCATTGTGCGCCGGAAGGAGTCCGGAGGCGCACCACTGCGCCGATAGCGCTGCGGTTGGAGCGCGTGCCCGTGAGTTTGACTCGCAGCCAGTTGTTGCGATTGCCGCCGTCGTTGCGCAGGAGCACGGCGGGGCCGTTGTTGCTGGAGATCAGCAAATCCAGGTCGCCGTCACGGTCGTAATCAGCATAGGCGGCGCCGCGGGCCAGCAGCGGGCGTTGGAAATCCGCGCCGGCGCTGCGGCTGGCGTCTTCAAATTGCCCTTTGCCCGCGTTGCGAAACAAGAGAGGCGGCTGGCGGAACCTGACTTTCGGCTGCACGCGCTCGATTTCTTCATCCAGGTGTCCGTTGGCGCAGAAAATGTCCAGCCGCCCGTCCAGATCAAAATCGAAGAAAAATGCCGCAAACGTGAGGCTCAGCAGGCTGGCGCGCCCCACGGTCGAGCGCGGCGCTTCATCCACGAACAGGCCATTGCCTTCGTTGCGATACAGCCCGAGCATCTGGTTGGAGAAATTGCCGACCAGCAGGTGCGGACGCCCGGAGCCGTCATAATCGGCGGCATCGGCGCCCATGGCGCCGCGCGCGACGCCGTCTTCGCCAAAGGCCACTCCCGCGGTGAGGCCGGATTCGCTGAACGTGCCATTGCGGTTGTTGCGGTAGAGCTTGTTGGGCTGCGTATCATTGGCGACGAACAGATCCGGCCAGCCGTCCCCGTCAAAATCCAGCACCGCGACGCCCAGCGACTTGCTCCTGGGGTCCGCGATGCCGGCCTTCCGGCTGGCGTCCTCGAAGCGCCCGTTGCCCAGATTGCGAAACAGCCTGGAAGCGGCGCCTTGGTAGGATTCCGGCGTGCAATAAGACTTCACCTGGCCGTCCAGCGAGCACCACAAATCCTCCTTCGGGCTCCATTGCACATAATTGGCCACAAACAGATCCACCTTGCCGTCGCGGTCGTAATCCAGCCACGCAGCGCTTGTTCCGAAGCTGGCGTTGCGAATGCCGGCGGCCTCGGTCACCTCGCGAAACCTGCCGTTGCCCTCGTTGTGAAACAGCCGGTCGCCTTCGAGCGCCGTAATGTAGACATCTTCGCGGCCATCGTTGTCGTAATCCGCCACCGCCACCCCGAGCCCGTACATCTCCACGTCGAGGCCGCTGCCCGCGGTGATGTCACGGAACGTGCCATTGCGGTTGTTGCGGTACAAACGGTGCAGTGATTTTTCCGGCCGCGGCGTCCAGCTCTTGCTGTTGATGAAGAGGATGTCGGGCCAGCCGTCTCCATCGGCGTCAAAGAACGCACAGCCCGAGCCGAGCGTCTCCGGCAGCCATTTCTTGCCGGATTTTCCATTGTTGTGAACGAAGCGGATGCCGGCCTGCATTGTGACGTCCTTGAACATGACCTGGGCGCTTGCGACCATCGAGCACACAACCGCGACCGGGCAATACAGAGCCGCGACCGGGTAATACAGAGCCGCGACCGTCAGGGAGCGGTTCATAACAGCACGCTCTCGTGGTCGTGAATCAATTGCCGCTCGTTATTATCTTCGGGACTGACGCGGCGCGGCTTGGCAGTGATGGTCTGGGAGGCTTCATCGGCTTTGAAGCGGCGGAACAAGGCCGCGTGGCGATCTGCCTGGTCCGGCTGGTTGAGGCCGCGGTAGCAGAGCATCAGCGTGTAGTGCGCCTGCAAGTCCTCGGGGTCCACTCGCAAGACTCGATCGAGCGTTCCGACCGCCTCCCGGTATTGCCGCTTCAGGAACAGCAGGCGGCCGAGCTGGTTGAGCACGACACGGTCTTCCGGATACTGCGCCTCGACACGGCGCAGGCTGGCGATGGCGGCGTCGTACTCGCCGTCCGCCTTCTCCGCCATTGCCTGGAAGAAGTGCGCCCGCGCCAGGGCCGGGCTCAGCTCGAGCGCCCGTTTCAGAAACGGCTTTGCGGCGTCCGTCTCCCCTTCCTGGATCAGCGCGCGAGCGACGTTGAGCGGACCGTCGGAGTACTCGGGCCTGGCTTCGATCACTTTTCGGAAGGCGTATTCGGCGCCTTTGAGATCGCCCTGTAAGAGCAGACCGATGCCCCAATCGTTCCAGCGCTCATAGTCATCCGCGCGGACCACCTGTTTCCATTCGGTGGTCTCGCCGGCGGCCGCCAGCTCGAGGCGCGCCTGTGCTCCGGCCAGCGTGATGACCGGCAGGTCGGGAATGCGATCTTTGATGGCGCCGGAGACGTTGGCGGGAATGTGGCGCGGGTCGAAGGTGAACTCGCGGCTGTCGTGATTCAGGCTGACGAGGCCGGCCGGTTGACCGGGCTTTGGCTGGCCCGCGAAGACGAACTGCGTGTAGTAATGAGCGAACTTGCGGTAGTTTAACTTCGCGCTCAAGGTGATGGGGCCTTTGGCGTCTTTGGGAATCCGCACGCGATAATGCGCGGTGTCGGCGGCGCCCGGTGGAATGAGCCGCACGTAAAGGACGCTCCGCGTCTGCCAGGCGTTGCGCTTGTTGATGGGGTTGCCTTCGGCATCGAGCTGGAAGGAGCGGTAGAAATGCGCTCCGCGCTCGACGGGCCCGCGTCCATTGTCTTCCACGCGTCCGCTCCAGAAGATGCGCCGCCCGGTGGCGTCTTTTCCTTCAAGCTCCAGCCACACGTCAAAAGCGTCCACCGTGCCGGCGGGAAAGAAATGGCCGATGCGGCGCGTACGCACGACGACATCCACGCGAACGGTCGAGCCGGGCTGGAATTTCGCCACGGCCTGATCGAGCGGCGCGGCCACCTGGCCCACGTCGCGGAGAACCACCTGGCCGGCGGTTTCCGCCTCCTCTCCCACGGCGAAACTGGACAGCGCGGTTTGTGCGGGCTCGCTGCGGCGGCGGACCATCCTCAGCTCATTCGGAGCACCCTCCGCGGGACTGGCGGAAAAGATATCGACGCTGATAAAGCCCGATTGCAGAAATTGCCTGGTCGCGTCCAGTTGCTCGTGGTCGTTGTTGACGAAAGGCACCGCCGTGTTGGCGGCTGGAAAACGGTGGGAGTGTACCTGGCCATTGCGGTTGCCGGGGTCATTCGAGGGGACCAGCGGCATATGACAGCCCGCGCACGTTGAGCTTTCCTTTGGGTAATAGAACGACCGCGCGCCGCGTCCCGATGCGCCGCTTGCCTGCCAGTTGTCATAGTCGTTGAAGCCGCGGATCCAGCGGTAACTGTTCACCGGTGCGTCCAGGTGCACCTTGTGGCAGGCGGCGCAGAACTCGGAGTTGTTCTTGTGGAAGGCCTTCAGAAAAGTGCGGCGGTGCGGCTCCGGACTCAGATAGGTGAGGAACTTGTCGAATGCCTGAACGTACTGGTTGCGGCTGGCGGCGACCTGGTGGAGCCAGTTGTATTCGAGAGTGAAGCCGGCGTTGCCCATCGTGTCATGCACCCGGACGATCGAGTGGCAGGAGACGCAGGCCAGACCCGCGTGAGCCTCAGCCGTGTCGATCTGGTCTTTGATTCGAGTCTCCCATTTGCCGTTGAAAAGCAAGGCGTGATCGTGGCACGCGGCGCACCAGCGGCTCGGCAGCGTCGATCCCTGGATCTGCTGCATGTGTTCAATCGACTTGCGGTAGAACTGGTTGTTGAAGCTGGCGAAGTGATGCACCGAGGACTTCCATTGCCGGTAGATGTCCTTGTGGCAAGAGCCGCATTGATCCGAGTCGAGGAAGTAGCTGGAGGGAATGAAGCCGCCGTTGGTGCGGGCCGACGAAGGCCAGAAAGGGCTCTTGGGCCCCTCGCCTTCTTCCTCCATCGAGGCTGGCGGGCCGGCCGAATTGGCGATTCTGTCCGGCCGGTCCAGCAGCCACACCGCGGGCGGCAAAGTCAGCAGCGTGATCAGCGAGGAGATCAGAAAGCGAGCGAAGACCGGCCAGTGATGGCGCGCCCACCAATAGAGAGCCAGGCAGCCCAGCACGGCAAAGGCGACATGCGCGTAGAGCCAGATCCGGTGGTCCCGGGTGTTGCCCTCCAGAGCGAGAAAGATCGCCGGGATGGCGGAAGCCAGCAGCAGGAACGAAGCCGCCCGGGTGTGTCTCCAGCCGATCGCGACGAGGATCGTGAAGGCGATGCCAAGCGCGAGATGCACCAGCACGTGCGCCATGTAGGTGATGGTGGCCGACGGAAAGGCCGACACATAGGCGGCGATCAGGATCAGGGCGATCGTGATGTAGCGGAACCAGCGGGTGGTCATGGCGCAATCGAGCGTAGCAGGCGCAAGGCCGGGCGTGTATTGTACTGCTCGCGCCAGGCGCGATGCAAAGCGCCGTCCGGAGAACGCTGGCCGGCGCGGAACGGGTAGCCCGTCATGCGATGGAACGGAAGCGGCTCGACGGATTGCGACCAGGCGGTGTTGGCATCGCTGTCTTTAGCCCAGCCGTCGAAATAGAGCAGAAAATCGCGCCTCCATCCGTCCGGCAATCGCGGCGCCTGCGCGCGGAACGCGAGCCGGACTTCGTCGCCCGAGCCCATGATGATGAACCTGTCGTCGGGCTCACCGAGCAGCGGTTTGACGTCGCCATAGCGCGTATAAAGGCCCGGCGTGGGATTCCAGGAAGAGGTGGCGGCGGCCGGTTCGTACTCGAAGCGCTCAGGCTGACGCCGCTCAGGATGAATCGCAGCTCTTGAAAAACCGTGGAAGGCGAGTTCGGCGGAATCAAGCGGCAGCGTGTGCAGCCGCAGCGGCGGCTTCTCCGTTTCGACGCCCAAAAAGATCTCGTCCCAGTAAACGCAAAGGTTCGTAACGATTCGGATCTCGCGTGAGGACGATAGGAACTTGCCGGAGAGATCGACGGCGATAGTCTTCGTCTTGCCTGAAGGAAGACCCATGTCCTCGATCACCGTTTTCCAGCGGCCGTTTGCATCCCGCACCTGCAAATAAGGCGGCAGGAGGGCACGTCCGGGCTCTTGAGACTGCCGCACGAAGGTGCTCCCATCGGGCCAGTCGACCCAGCCGTCGAGCGCCAGAAAAACGCCGCCCGAGGGGACATCAGCGGGAAACGCCATCTCGATTGCGTGCATCTCTGCCGTGTTCGACATCGTGCGGGCGAACGTATCGGCGTAAACGCGGTCCCGCGCGCGAATCCTCGCCAGGACGTCGTTGCCTCGATGGTCCACCGCGCGAATGGGCCGGATCCGCTGCTTTGTTCCGAACAGGCGGAACTCCGGATAAGGCGGCGACTTCCATTTGTCGTTCGAGTAGATTTCCACATCGGCCGGATGGTCGACCGCGATCAGCTTCACCTGATCGAGATAGGTGACCTCGCCCAGCTCCTCGGTGACGCGCACTTCGTAGCGGCCGTCCCGTGCGTCGAGAACTTCGCCCGGCGTCCAGACATATTCGTCATGGTCCGTGGGGAAGTACTGCCCGCCGCCGGCGCTTGCTCCAAGCGGCGCCACGCCCAGCACGTCCGTCAGAAAGCGGAACCGGCGTCCATCCCAGGTGAAGATCGTCGGGCAAGAGCCGGACAGCCGCGGCGCTTCTTTGTATTCCGCCATCCGCGAGCCAGCCTGATTCGCTTCGTTCTGGATGAGGCCGTTGGGCCAGGTGATGCGCACCGCGTCGATCTTCTCGTAGCCGCGCAAGCCGAATTGCAATGGGTAGCCCTCATAGAGCTTCTTCTGATAGTGACGGCCGGCGCGGATCTCGACTTCCGCGCCTTGCGCGAGCTTCGGGTTCTTCGTGCCGAGCAGGCGAACGGTGAGCCAGCGGTTCTTCGCCGCGGTGACGTTCTCATTCAGATAAACGCGATCCCCGCTGGCCGTCACCACATCGGCGCGGCCGTCCTTGTTGAAATCCGCCACCGCCAGCACGCGGCCCGGAGCAAGACCCTCCGCCTTTCGTGGAGCTCCCACCAGAGGGTGCACTACTAGCCCGCCGGCGACGATTTGGGTCATGCCCCCATTGGTCACATCCGCGAACGCGCCCCCCGAAGCGGCGGACAGGACGCGCTGCTGTTTGAATGAGCCGCGTATGTTCGCCAGCAGGTGCAGCCCCTGACTGCCGGCATAGGCAAGATCGAACGCGCCGTCATGATTCCAGTCCCATACGGCAAAGGCGCCGGGAATCGTGAAATCCAGCAACACCCGCTCAAACTTCCCGGCCAGCCGGTCGCGGTACAAGATCGTTCCACGCCCTCCGTAACTGGCGAGCACATCCACCGATTTCGTATCGGGGATCAGGCGAAATGCGGCCACGCCCAGCGTGGCTCCCGGGAAGAATGGGAAATCGGCCGTGCGGTCGATCAAGCCTGCTTCGCCTTGATTGCGCAGCAAGGCAGGTTTTTCGCCAAACAGCAGCAGGTCGGGATCGTAATCGTGGTCGTAATCGAGCCAGAGAGCATGGCTGAAGTCGCCCGCCGCCAGCGGCTTGGCTGCTTTCTCGTACTTGCCTTTGCGGTTCCAGAACAATTCGACGCCCGAAGCCGTCAAGGCACAAAGCTCGGGAAAGCCGTCATTGTTGACGTCGGCGGCGGCATACTGGCGTCCCGCGCCCAGATCGGCCTCGACAGGCGTGACTCCGGCCCGCAACAAACGCGCGCCGGCTGTTGACCAGATGAGCAGATCCGGCACAGCATCGGAATCGGAATCGAGCACCAACGCACCCTGGTTCCCGGCGCCGATGGTGGCAATCTGCCGCGAGATGAACCGCGGCGCCGGATCGGCCGCATCAGCGGTCGAAAGCGCCGGATCAATGGGGTCGTAGATCTCGGCGTATTCGTTCCATTCCACGTCCTCGGTGCTGCCGGAGGCTTCCTGCGCCTTCTTGATTTCCTGAAACAGCGTCAGCTCGCTGGCGGCGTCTTCGCGTTTCCCCGCCAGGCGGTAGGCGTTGTAGAGCTGGAAGTGCGGCGCGGCCAGGCTTGGCTGAAGCTGGGATGCTTTCTGGAATTTCGCCAGCGCCTCCGGCAGGCGGTTCTCGAGCTTGTAGAGCGCACCCAGGTTGTAGTGCGATACGGCGTCTTCCGGCACAAGCTGCACCATGCGCTCGAACATGCGCACGGCCTGCTCCGTCTCGCCGTTTTTCTTGTGCACAATGCCGAGGTTGAACCAGGTGTGCGGAAGCTTGGGATCCTTCGCCTGCGCCTTCCGGATCTCGGCGGCGCCTTCGGAGGTCTTGCCGGCGCGCAGCAGCGCCAGCCCGTAATTCAGGCGCTCACGCAAGGAATCGGGCGCCAGATCGAGAGCCTTGCGGAATTCCTCGACGGCCTGCATCTGCGTCGCCGGGTTTTCATAAAATGCCTTGCCGAGATTGCGGTGATTCCAGAGCTGGTCTTCGGTCGAGGAGGGCCTGCTTTGCGACACAAGCAACCCGGCGGCGGCCGCGCACAGAACCCCGGCAGTAAGGTGAAGCCCCTTCGAACGCATCTACTCTATCCCTAGCAAGCCGAGCGCGCGCCGGACAACCGGATCGCGTCGCATCTCGACTTCATCGCCCTTTTCGACCCCGAGCGCCTGGTTGAAAATCTCCTGCTTGAGGCGCGAGCTGATCCACTCGCGCTCCCGTGACCATTCGGCCAGGCTGGGGCGGATCTTACTCTCGGAAAGAAACACTTGCAGATCGTTGAGCAGCGACGGTGAGACCTCGAACTGGTCATCCACCTTGTTCTTCAGTGTAAACTGCGTGGCATAGGTGGTGAGGATGCCGCTGCCTTCCATGACGGCGCGAAACGGCGTGACCGGCTCAGGGTAAACCATTTCGTCGGGCTGGATTCCGCCGCCGCCTCTCACCACCCTTCCCTTGGCTGTCTTGTATTCCTGAGGAGTTCCTGGCGTGGCCCGATCGAGCTGGCCGCCTTCGAGGGGTCTCTGAATCGAGCGGCCGCTCGGCGTGTAGTAATACGCAGTGGTGAGCGCCAGTCCGGCGCCGGAAGACAGCGGGTAGACGCTTTGCACCAGCCCTTTGCCGAAGCTCGGCTCGCCCAGGATTGCGCCCCGGTCGTGATCCTGGATTGCGCCGGCCACGATTTCGGCGGCGCTGGCCGACTTACCGTTGATCAGCACCCCGATCGGGAAGGAATAGGGTTTCGCCTTGCCGGCGACGGTCACCTCCTCCGGTTCCTTCGAGCGGCCGCGGATGGTCAGCAGCCTCGTTCCAGGCGGAAGAAACAGCGAGCTGACATCAAGCGCGGCCGGAAGAACGCCGCCAGGGTTGTTTCGCAGATCGATCACCAGCGCCTTGAGGTTGTCGCCACCGAGCAAATCGATCGCTTTTTGAAGCTGGGGGCCAGTCTCGGTTTCGAAATTCGCGATGCGCACGTAGCCGGCGTCAGGCCTCAATAGAAACGCGCGGTCCACCGCCGGCGCGGCAACCTCCTCCGGCGTGAGGACGAAGGTCAGCAGCCGCGCATTGCCGGGCCGCCTGACGTCGAGCCGTGCCTGTTGCTGGCGCGATTGGGACAGCAATTCGACGAGCTGGTCCATCTCGAGGCCGGCCAGCGGGATGCCGTTCATCACGAGGATCTCATCGCCGGCCGAAATGCCGGACCGCGCCGAAGGGGTTCCGGGCAGCGTTTGCAGGAAAATCACGCGTCCCGGGAGCACGCTGACCACGCTGCCAAAGCCTTTGCGGGTGCTCTTTTCGAGTTCCTTGAGCTGCTCGAACTGCGCGGCGTCGAAGAAGATCGAGTGCGGATCCAGGCCCCGCAGCATTCCCGGAATGGCGCCTTGGTAGATCGCCTGGTCCGGGGACACCGGATCGGCAGCCTCGCGCTCGGCAGTCGTGAAAACGCCGATCAGACGCTTCATCAGCGCGTCGAGACCGGCGGTCTCGTCCGCCGCCAGCAGCAAAAACAAGGCTGGGAACAACGGCGCCATCAGAGGGACTACTCGTGCGCCTCGAACTGCTGTCTCACAGAATCCTCTTCCCCATGGCGGACATCGCCAGCTCGACGGCCAGCTCCGCCGTTCGGTTCACTTCATCAATGACGGGGTTCACTTCCACGATCTCCATGGAAAGCATACGGCCGGAATCGTTGATGATCTCCATCGCCAGGTGCGCCTCGCGGTAGGTGATTCCGCCGCGGACGGGCGTGCCGACGCCGGGAGCGAATTGCGGGTCCACCGAGTCCATATCAAAGGAGAGATGAAAGCCCTCCGTTCCGGCGCAGGCAATCTCGATCGCTTCTTCCATGACAGCGCGCAGACCGCGCTCGTCGATGTCGCGCATGGTGAACGCGTGCACGCCGCTCTTGCGCACGTGCGGTTTTTCGAGCTGATCGACAACACGGATGCCGACCAGCGCGACGTTCTTCGGATCGACTTTCGGCGCATAGCCGGAGATGCGCGCCAGCTCGCGCGGCCCGAGGCCGACCAGACACGCCAGCGGCATGCCGTGCACATTGCCGCTGGGCGAGCTTTTGGGCGTATTCATGTCCGCGTGCGCGTCCACCCAGATCACACCGACGGACTTGCGCTGCCCGCGGTAATGACGCGCGATGCCGGAAAGAGTGCCGACCGCCACCGAATGGTCGCCGCCCAGCACCAGCGGAAAGCGTCCCGCCCTGGCTGCCTTCTCGACCATCGCCGCCAGCCGCCGGCAGGCCAAGGCGATCTCCGGCAGGTAATGCGCATTCCGGGGGCCGGTGGGAATGCTTTCGGCTTGCTTTGCCTCGACGTTGCCCAGATCAGCGACATCATAGCCGAGCGACCGAAGGCGGGCATCCAGATTGGCGACGCGGATGGCGGACGGGCCCATATCGACGCCGCGGCGGCCGGAGCCGAGGTCCAGGGGCGCGCCGATGACGGCGATGCTGGAATGGCGCATGCAAAACTCCAGTGTAAACCGGCAGTACCCCGGCCGAGCACAGGCCATTACGAACGATGGGCGACTCACCCCTGGGTACCAGAACCGCCTAAGTGCGAAACTTGCACGAGGTTCGCGCTTTTCCAGATGGTTTTCGCGCGCGGGCGGCTTTAGTCTGAAATCACGATGTTGATCAGCTTGAGCAAGCTGGTCCCATGTAGCGCCGGATGCACCAGTCCATTTGGGTTGGCTCCTGAAGTGATGGTGCGCGGCCGGCGTTGCTGCGCTCTTCAGTAGAAGGAACGACGAACAGCACACTCCGCTCAACCCCGAGGCGGCTTCCCCCAATGCTGCCGCTTCGGGGTGTTTTTTTTGCACGCGCTGGCGGCGCAAGGTTGACACCTCCGCTTGCTCACGCGCGCGGCTCAGAAAGCGGTTCCGAGCCGCGACCGTTAGGGAGCGGTTGGCACACTCATCTCGTGACAGGCCCAGGCAAGATCAGGCGGCCAGCGTATCAGCCGGCGGCAGGCAGCGAACTTCGAGATGCTCGCCGTCATCCTCGCTATCGGCATACGCGCAGCCGCCGGCATCCAGGAGGCCGCGCGCGACCAGGCCGGCAATGGGCTGGATCAGATGACGGAGCAGAGTGCGCTTGAGCTCGCGGGCGCCGTATTCAGGGCTGGCGCCTTTGCGAAGCAGGAACTGCCTGGCGGCGCCGGACAACTCGACCGCGAACGCGCGCTGTCCCAGACGGTTCTGCACATGAAGGCGGAAGTCGTCGAGCTGTTGCTCGAGAATACGGGCCAGCGCTTCCCGCGAGAGGGGCTGGTACGTGCTGATCACGTCGATGCGGTTCACAAATTCGGGCGAGAAGCGCTTGCGCACTGCCTGCAAGGCGATGTTCTCGAGCTTGCGGTGGAGGTTGGGCCGCCCGCGGTCCACCATGGCGTCGAAGCCGAAGTCCGGCCGCATTTCGCGGCTCATGCCGCGGGCGCCAAGATTCGACGTCAGAAAGATGAGACTGCGCTCGAAGTTCACCACCGTGTTGTCCCCCAGCCTCAGAACGGCTTTATCGAGCACCCCAAGCAGCAGGCGGTTCAGGGAAGGCGCCGCTTTCTCGATCTCGTCGAACAGAACGATGGAAAGATTGGAGCGCTCGCTGGTGGCGGCGTTCAGCTTCTGCTGGGTCAGCAGCGGCGAAGTTTCCCTGTGGCCCAGGTATCCGGGTGGCGCGCCGATCAACTTGGCGACTTCGTGCTCCATCTGGAACTCGCCGCAGTCGATGCGCAGCAGATGCCGCTCGCTGGAGTGAATGGCGCCGGCGAGCGCTTCGACGGTGTGAGTCTTGCCGGTGCCCGTTGGCCCCAGCAGTAAGAACACGCCGACGGGTCTGCCTTCGGGCGCCAGGCCCGCCTGGTACATATGCACGTAAGGGACGATGGCCTCGAGCGCGGAACTCTGGCCGACGACCTTCTCCATCAGCGTCGCCAGCAAGTCGCCGGTCTCCGGGACCGGCCTCCGCAATCTTGTGTTCGCCATTGTGGGTTTCATCCGCCGGGGCAATCCTTCCGGCCACAAGTATAGCCGCCGGAGGGTCCTGATCCGTGCGCCGGCAGAGCCCGCCGGCAGCAGTCGAGATCCGGGAGCCCGGCGCTAATTGTTTGCAGAAGCGAAGTTTGGGACTACCGCCCAGGGCGCGCGCCTAAAATGCAAAACGGCTTGTGAACGGCGCGGGGCAAACAGGCGGCCAATGAGGAGAGGCTACTTGTGGCGGTACGTGATGCGCCCCTTGGTCAGATCGTAGGGTGACATCTCGACGGTGACGCGATCTCCGGCGAGCACGCGAATCCGGTTCCGGCGGAGCTTGCCCGCCAGATGGGCCAGAACCGTCCGTTCCTGGTCCAGTTGCACGCTAAACAGTCCGCTGGGAAATTTCTCCACCACGGTTCCGGTTACTTCGATGCTGTCCTCTTTACTCATTTGCCTCCATCGGAATTATAACGTATAAGACCCCATCGAAAAGAACCGATGAGGGAGATGGAATGATCTCGTTGAGGCGTTCCATCGACGAGGAGGAGGAAAGGCAGAGAGCGCGGCTGCTGGAGGAGGCGCTGGCCTGCTATGGCGCGGCCATCGCCGGCATCCGGGTGCACGCCTTGCGGGCCTGCCCGCCGCTGGCGGAAGGCTACACCTTCTCGTTCGCGCAATTAGAGCAGGCGCTGGCCGGGCCGGTCGAGCGGGAGGCGCTCGAGCGATCGTCCGTGTGCCTGAACGACCATCTCAAACGCTTCGGAGATGAGGCGTCTCGCGACTACCATGCCAAGGCCGACGAGATCCGCGATGCTGTCAGGCTGCTGGCCGCGGCCACCGAGACATTTGCCGCCCGCACCGGCACCGGCTCGAAGGACTTCACACGCTTTGCCAACCGCATCGAGTGGATTGCCGGTGTGGAGAACCTGACAGAATTGCGACGCCAGTTGCGCCAGGAAGTGCAGTCGATGCGCGCCCGGATGGAACAGATGGCGCTGGAAGATCGGGAAACAGTCGAGAGGCTCGAGTGCGAGCTGGCAGGAGTCCGGCAGCGGCTCGAGGCGGCCGAAACGCTCGCTTCTCGCGATCTCCTCACCCATCTGGCGAACCGCCGCGAACTGGAGCGCCAGGTTCGCCTGCGGATCAGCAGAAAGAGCACGTTCTGCATGATTTTGTTTGATCTGACACGCTTCCAAAGCATCAACGACCGTTATGGGGAGCTGATGGGCGACACAGTGCTGCGAGACTTCGCCAGCCGGCTGGTGCACAACATCCGTGTCACGGATGTAGGCTGCCGCTGGGGCGGTGATGAATTCATCGTGTTGCTGGATTGTCCCATTCAGGAAGCCCTCATCCGGTCCAGGCAGTTGCACCAGCGTGTCTGCGGGCGCTATGCCATCGGCTCAGAGCGACAGGAGGTGCGCATTGAAGTCGCCGCGTCGATGGCGGTGGCTGAGCACCATCCTGGCGAAACGGCAGAAGAATTGCTCACTCGCGCCGGCAGCCTGTTTAGCAACGCCGCGTAAACGGATCGCGATAGACTAGTCACACCATGTCTACCGGTCTCTCCCGCAGGCAATTGCTGAAGTCCATAGCGGCAGCGCCCGTCGCGGCCTGGCTCGCGAAATATCACCTGATGGCTGCAACGCTCAAGGGCAAGGTCAAGATCCGCAATATCAAGACGATGATGATGCAAGGCCCCGAGCGCAACTACACGCTGGTGAAGGTGGACAGCGATGCCGGGCCGTACGGCGTCGCGGAGGCATACGGCAGCCCCGGTGTCGGCGTGAAGGAGCAGGTGCACGCGCTGAAGACGCTGCTGATTGGCAAGGATCCGCTGGAGATTGATGCGCTGGTGGTGGGTCTGGACCGCCACAGCGACGGATCCGCTCATTCGCTGATGCGGGCGCTGAGCGGCATCGAGATGGCGCTCTGGGACTTGGCGGGCAAGATCCTCAACGTGCCGGTGAGCACGCTGCTCGGTGGCCGCTTCCGCGACAAGGTGCGTGTCTACGACCACGCCGCTCCTCGCAACATGGTCGACAAAGCCGCCTGCCGCGACTGGGCGCAAAGGTGCAAAACGAACCCGAGCGGCTTTACATGCCACAAGTTCGGGCCGCAGCACACGGATCCGAAGAAAGATCCAGGGCGTGATCCGGCCAACCGGCTGCTGTCCACCGAGGAGCTGCGGCTCATCCGCCAGGGCTACGCGAACTGCCGGGAAGCGATTGGCTTCGAACACGACATCATGGTCCATTGCCACTGGGAGTACGACCTGCGCACTTCGATTGACCTGGCGGCGGCGGTCGAGCCCATTCAGCCGGTGTGGCTCGAGGACCCGATGCCGGTGGCGTACACGGAAAGCTGGCGCAACCTTACCGCGGTTTCGCGCGTGCCGATCTGCACCGGCGAAAACTGGATGCGCCGGGCGGATGCTGTTCCGTTCGTGATTCATCATGGATGCCACATTCTTCATCCGGACCTGCGCAACACCGGAGGCTTCCTCGAGACGAAGAAGCTGGCCGACCTGGCTGACCTGTTCAGCCTGCCAGTGGCGAATCACAACACGGGCAGCCTGGTGAACACGATGGCCACGATTCAATGGGCCTCGGCGGTTCGCGACTATCTGGCGTGCGAAACTGTGATTGGCCGGCGCGACTGGATGGATGATGTCGTCCTGCATGACGGGCTTGTCGTGAAGAACGGTTTCCTCGAAGTGCCCAACCAGCCCGGGCTGGGCATCGAGCTGAATCCGGATGTGGTGAAGGCGCACCTGGTTCCAGGCGAGGTGTGGTGGGGCTAGGCATGAGGAAGGCTAAGAAGCTTGCTGCGGACGAACTTCGTTCCGAATACAGACGATCGGATTTCGGGCCGTTGGTCCGCGGGAAATACATCGAGCGACTCCAAACGAGTTCAAACGTGGTTGTCCTTGACCCTGAAGTTGCCGATCTATTTCCGAACGCGGCGGCGGTCAACGCTGCGTTGCGGTCGCTGGCGGAAATCGCCAAGCGAGCCGGCTCCCGACGGAGCCGATCGCATTAAGGTGCAGCCGATGGAAAGGTGTCAGGCCGATAAGGCCGTTTGATCTGGCAGATTCAATCTCCTCGAACCGCATTCTGGCTCGTGGGCTCACATCTACGCGTACGGCCAAATGGCGAATGAGGTAGCATTCAGTTCATGAATCAAACGCTGGAGGATAAACTCGTTGACGCGATAAACGCGTACGACTATCCGCCGGTCACCTACGATTTCGTTGAGCGGCGGGAGCGTCGTTTTTCCAGCATGAGCGACCTCGACCAATACCTCCAGAATCTTCTCCAGGCTAGCGATGTGCAGAGCCTGAAGAATGGATTATCAGGAATCCTCTACTGGGGCCACTATCGGGCTGGCTTCAGAGACCACCGCGTGAGAACGTTTCGTGACATGACACCGTTGCTGATGTAACACTTCAGCGGGCCAACGAGGCATTTCGGGTTCTCAACGGTACCGGCCTCATACGCCTCAAGAAATTAGCTCTGCCGCAGTTCAGATACATGGCATTTATCACAAAGCTTCGGACATTCCTCGCCCCGGAGCGTTATTGTGTCCTCGACAGCAAAATTGCAAAACTGGCGCCGCTCGCCGGCCGCCTCAAACGCCAGCCTACCTATATCCCCATCAACCCGCAAAATGAGCGAGCGTACAGATGGTGGGTGGATACTTGCTTCTCTCTCGCATCGCATCTCCCGATGAAGCTTCGTCCGGTTGATATCGAACCACTAGTGTCCGGTAAAGTACTTTGTGAAAACCTATAAGTCCTTTCTATCCAGCGCCGTAACGGGACTTTT
>JACQDF010000156.1 GCA_016201205.1 Acidobacteriota bacterium | reverse complement strand
GATAAAAGTCAACATTCAGGAGGCCAAGACCCACCTCTCGCGTTACATTGACCGGGTAGAACAGGGCGACGTGATCATCGTGTGCCGGCACAATCAGCCAGTGGCCGAACTCCGCGCTGTTGAGACCGCACTGGCGCGACCGGCCCGCGTTGCTGGACTGTTAAAGGGCCGGGTAGATTGGGAGCCCGACGCCTTCGCCCCAATGACCGATGAGGAGCTCGCTGAGTTTGACGCAGCGCCGGTCTTTCCCCATACGGATCAGGCGTGAAGCTGCTGCTCGATACGTGCGCTTTCCTCTGGTTCCAGGCCGATTCGCCCCACCTGTCCCCGACTGCACGCGCCCAGATTCTGGACCCCACCAACGAGGTTTACCTCAGTGCGGTGTCAGTCTGGGAGATTGCCCGCAAGTACGCACAGGGAGGACTCTCCTTGCCCTCGCACCCCTCGACCCTGATCCCAGCGGTTCGCAAAGATTCAGGAATCGAGAGTCTTTCACTCACGGAAACGGACGCGCTTGCCGCTGAGAAGCTCCAACTTTTCCACAAAGATCCATTCGACCGCATGCTGATCGCTCAGGCGCTCATGGGCGGGCTTGTGATCGTAACATCAGACCGCGCCTTTGAACCCTATCCCGTGCGCGTGATCTGGTAGCGGCTCGCCAATCTGGCTCCCCAGAAAACCGGGAATCGAACGACCTCTCATCCATGCCCGACGCTTTATGGCATAAGCGCGCCCCACAATTGAAGTCTCCGGCGCACGACGGCAGGGCCGCGCGAGGGATCTCGAGTCTCAGACGGGGCCGAGCTGTTGTTATAATGACCACTGTTTCCGTTATGGTGCGTGCTCCCGCTCATTGCGCCGGCTACCGGGCGTTGCTCCTGCTGGCCATCGCTGTGGCGCCGGCCGCATCGCAATGCAACATCCAGGTAAAGCCCTCTTCCGACTACGCGTCGCTCATCGCCAGCATCCCCGATGGGTCGCCGCCGTCGTCCTATCGCTGGCTCCGCAACGGACAGGCCATCCAGTCCGGCGCCAACCCACAGTCGTTTCTGCTGCACGGGGACGGTAGCCTGGTGAGCAGCGAGAGCATTTCGCCCACGGCCTCGGGCGCGACGTCGTTCGCCCCCGGAAAATGGGGGCAGGCCATCGCAATCCCCTCGATCGGCGCGCTTGCGTACCCGCGCGCTGGGGCGGTTGACTTCACCCGGGGCACAATCGAAATGTGGATCGCGCCGAAGCTCGACGGCAATGACCCCGCCTACAGTGCTCGCGGGCACGTGCTCTTCGGCTACACCGCAGCGAACGGCGACACGTTCAATATCCTCGAAAGTGGCACGGGAAACATCCTGAACGCGGCGGGCGTCGTTGCGGGCCAGTATCAGAGCGCATACAACTGGCAGACCGCGTCGATGCTGGGATGGAAGGCGGGCGAATGGCATCACGCCGCAGCCACCTTCTCCGTAACCGGAAACTTTCTGCGCTTCTATCTCGACGGCGTGCTCGCCGGCGACACCAACGAGAAGCGCTACGTCGCCCCCACGGCGACCGGCGCGACTTTTCAGTTAGGCGATCCCTCTTACCTGATCGACGAAGTCCGCATCTCGCGCGAAACCCTTCCTCCCAGCCAGATCCTCGCCGACGCGACCCGGACGGACCCGCTGCGCAACGGCGAGGTCTGGCTGTCGTTAGCCAATCTCGCCCCCGGTGACCAACTGGTCCTCGAATCCGGCGGATGCAGCAGCGCCCCGTTCGTCTATAACGGCCTGCCAGTCCGCGACCCCGATCCGGTGAGCACGCTCCTGCCGCCGAACAGCACGAGCGTCGCCTTCACCGTCTCCACCGCTTCGCCCAGTTCTTGCCGCTACGCCGTGAATGTCCCGACGGCGTACGAGAACATGTCGCCGTTTACAAATGGGGCGGGATCGACGATCCACCAAACGACCGTGGGCGGCCTTTCGCCGGACACCACCCGCGTCAACGACGTGTACGTGCGGTGCGCTCTCGCGCCCGACTATGCGCTGCGGATGCGCTACCGTAGCCTGCCGGTTCCCAAGGGCTCTTTCCCCCGGCTCTCGAATCTCTGGGGCTGGGATCTGCTGAACCCGGATAACCGCACCTACGCCACGAAATTGCAGCTTTTCGTTCCGGGCGGCATGTCCACAGCGCAATTGGCTTCGCTGCGCGCGCTGAACCCGAACCTGCTGATCCTGACTTCGCTCCAGCCGGTGGAATACTTCAACGGCGAGCCCCCGATCCCGGAGAATTATTACCTGCACGACACGAGCGGCAAACGGATCTCGATGTGGCCGAATTCTTACCGGCTGAACCTCACCAGGCCGGAAGTTGCCGAGTTCCGCGCGCGTTCCACGTACCAGTCGATGGTCGATGGCGGCCTGTTCTTCGACGGCTGCTTCTTCGACAGCTTCGGCCTGTCCGTCTCGCAGACCAGGACCGACGCGTATGGCAATGCCATCCAGATCGACGCCGATGGTGACGGCAAGCCGGACGCCCCCCAAGTCCTCGACGCGGCCTGGCAGGCCGGTATGCTCCACCTCATGGATACGTGGCCCAAGCTGATGCCCTACGCCTATGCCACCGGCCATTTCGACGACCAGGCGCTCCCCGCGATGGGCGCCTCGCTGAACGGCGACAACATCGCCTTCCTGCCCGACTTTGTCGCCGAAGGCACGCGACCGTTCGATGAGCTCTGGACGCGATACCAGTCCTGGTGGAGCAACGGACGGCCGCCCCTCATCACGAACGTCGACATGAGCGCGCATTACCAAATGGGCTACGGCTACGGCGTCTATTCCTCCTTCCAGGAGGCGCTGCAAAAAATCCCCGCCCGCGTGCTCGACTTCGCCCGGACGTACTACCCGTTCATGCGGTTCGGCCTCGCGACCGCGCTCATGAACGACGGCTATTTCGAGCGGCACTTCAGCGACGTTCTCTACTGCGTCCCGTGGTGGTACGACGAATTCGGCTTGGACCTGGGCCAGCCGCTCGGGCCGTACGAGAACGCGTTCAGCGACGGGACGCCTTCCCCGAGTGTGCTGCAAAACGGCAGCTTTGAAGCTCCGCTGCCCGGCTCGTGGCAACTGTTCGTCGACAAGCCCTCCGGCGCGGTCGCGACCGCTGCCCCCGATGGCGACAGCGCCGACGGTCAGTTCTCCGTCCGCATCCGTGTCACAGATCCTGGCGACAAGGTCATCTACCACGTGAACTTCTACCAGGAGCAGCTTTCAGTGAAGGCCGGGACCACGTACGACCTTGCGTTTTCGGCCAAGGCGGACAAGGCCCGCCCCTTGACCGTCTACCTCCAGCGGCGAGCCGGCGATTGGGAAAACCTCGGCATCTGGCGCGACATCAACCTGAACACGGCCTGGACCGAATACAAGTTCTCCTTCGGCGCTACAGGAACCCGCAGCGACGCCGGGCTCCAGTTTTTCCTCGCCGCGGACAGCGGCGAGATATGGCTCGACAACGTCCGCCTGACGGAGCGGCCGCCGCAGGTCTTCCGCCGCTACTTCGAGAACGGCGCCGCGCTGGTCAACGGAACGCCGCGGCGTCAGACGATCGCGATGCCCTCCGGCTACAAGCGGTTCACCAGCGACCAGGCACCCCGCTACCAATACATCGTCGACGACGCCGGCCCCGCCCTCACTCTGAGCGGGACGTGGAAGGAGTCCGTCTACGACACCGCGGCCTGGAAGGTCGACCCGCCCTTCTATCACAACTGGGGAAAGTCGTGCCACGAATCGAGTGACCCCGCCGCCGTCGCCGAATGGGATCTCGGCATTGCGGCGGACGGCGTCTACACGATTCAGGCCTGGTGGGCCGCCGCGCCGCCGCAGTCGGGGTGGAGCAAGAGTGTGACCTACGAGGTAGTCTCAGGCGATCGGGTTCTCGCCAGCGCGATCCTCGACCAGACGGCCAACGGCGACAACTGGAACCCCATCGCCAAGGTGACGCTCTCAGCCGCGGACAAGCCCGTTCTCCGCATCCGCAATGGTACGCAGCAGCCGATGATCGCCGACGCCATCCACATCTTCTCGGAAGGGCGCTACAACGATGGCTCCGACGCGAGCACCGTCACGCTGGAGCCGTTCGACGGCGTCGTGCTCCAGCGCAAGGCGGCTGAGAGCATTTACAGCATCCCGCGCCCGCGTCAATAAGTCACTCGATCCGGCGAGCCCTTGCAGCCTCTCTACGGTCGTGCCGCCGCGTTCTTCCTGAGGATTCCCGCCAGAGCCCGCCTGCGCTCCGCGTCCGCCCGCGTCTTTGCGGACGCCGCGTCCTTCTCCATACTCGCGCCCATGCCGCTGAGTTGCTCGGCATCCTTGCGGTTGCCTCGCGATGCTTCCACCTTCGCCATCGCCGTCTTCAGCGCAGCGATCCGTTCGGCTCCCATCGCGCCGCTCCGGTTCAACTGGTCGAGATAAGCGCGGGCCACAATGAGGTCGCCAGGTGATCTTCGGCTGGTTCTGCACATTGAGCTCGTCAAAGTGCATCTGGCTGGCCGCGTCGATCGTTTTGCGTGAGGAATTTGTTGGGCACCAGCTTCAACACGTCCACGCCGCGCGATCTCCGATCCATAGATGTAGCCGTTGTACCAGTAGCTGGACCACTGCCCGCGGCCACCCTGTCAACCGGAGAAACCGGAGAGTTCGTAGCGAAATCTCTGGGCTCCGGCCTGAACCCTGGGGGTTGAACGCGTCCCACTGCACGTCCCGCGTCAAACCGGTGAAGGGCTGCGGGCCCCAAAAAACCTGTGGAATGTTGCGGATAACGGCGCGGCGGAGACGGGCGGTTCTGTCAAGAAAACGGCGGGCTGAAGTTGGCTCCCCAACCGTCTGGAGCTATCGGCCGACACCTTGCCGGCGTGAAGGGGATTGCGAACCTCTAGAGTTTGAAAAACCTGTCAACTAAATTGGCTCCCCGGCATGGATTCGAACCACGATTCACGGCCCGGCATGGATTCGAACCACGATTCACGGCTCCAAAGGCCGGTGTCCTACCGTTAGACGACCGGGGAATAGAGGAAAGGCGCGCTCGTTTCCAGTTTACCGCAACGCAGGGCTCCTCAAAACTCGTAGCGCAACGCGAACTGCATCTGCCGCGGCGTGTTCAACTGCCCCGTGTACTTGCCCCAGGTCGCCGTGCTCACCCGGCTCAGTTCCGGCTCTTTGAAGCGCACCTGATTGAACACGTTGAACGTCTCCCAGCGGAACTGAAGCGAATGGCTGTCGCGATAGGGCATCCTAATCCGTTTCGCCAGGCCGAAGTCGAAATTCGAAAGCCCGTCAATGCGCAGCGTGTTGCGGCTCCCGCTCTGGCCCGGCAGCGTGAATTGCCACTCCGCCAGCGTCCTGGCCGGGTCGGCCCACACGTTCGGCCCGCCGCGGCCGGAGACCGCCGGAGCGTTCTTGGTCCTGGTCGACTCAGTGATGGAGCCCACCGGCGTGCCGAAGCTGGTGACATTCCAGTTGGTGGGCCAGTAGCGATTGTTCCCGACGCTGGCGGGCAACTCCGTTGATTGCGTCCAGATCCCCGAGAATTGCCAGCCACCCACCACCAGATCCAGCACGCGGCTGCGGGGGGCGAACTTCTTCGAGCGGCCCAGCGGCAGCTCATACACCCACCACAGGTTCCACACATGACGCTGATCGTAGTCCGAGACACCGCGCCGCTGGCTGGGATTCCATGCATTGATGAGGAATCCGGCGAACTCCCCGCTGTTCTCTTCCGCCGAAGCCAGGTCCTGCGACTTCGAGTACGTGTAGTTGAAGTCGAGCGTCAGCCCGTACGAGAGCCGCTTGCGCAGCGTCCACTGCATGGCGTGATAATTGCCGCCGGCAATCGAGCTCCACGCGGAGAGCGATGAGAACTGCGGGTTCAGCATCATGTTCGGCCCGAGGCGCCCGCAATCGGGATCGCAGTATTCGTCCAGGTCGGCCAGCGCCGAGGTAAAGTCATTCGGATAAAAGCGGGCCACGTTGTACACCATCTGCGAAGCGGTCCGGCTGGCGGTGCGGAGGTTGCTGTACATGTTCTCCCAGAACGGAATAGGCGGCACGGCGGTCACCGCTACCCGCTGATTGACCAGCAGCGCCATCCGGGAAGCCGCTTCAAAATAGGTCTGGCCGCTGGCCGGATCCGTCAAGTTCGTCGGCATCGCCAGGTCGCGGTTGACGAGCGAGCGGCGTGACATGCGGCCGACATAGCTCCCTTGCACGAACCAGCCTTTGCCGAATTCGCGGCCGATCGAGAAGTTCATGTTCATCGTGTAGGGGACCTTCAGCTTGTCGTCGATCGAGTTGGTGATGGCGAAGCCTTGCTCCTGGTCGTCGGGGAACCTGGCGGGGAATCCGCCTTGCGGGGCCGGCCGGATCAAGCTGGCAGGCAGGTGGAAGATATCCGTGAAGCGCGGAGCAGTGCTGGCTGTCAGGCGGCCGGATGGATTCACCAGCGTGGTCGCAAATCCGAAGGCGCTGAGATCGAACGTGCGGGCCAGCGGCTGGCCGATGAGGTCGTAGAACATGCCCCAACCGGCGCGAATCGAGCTGCGGCCCGGGCCGCCAAAGAGGAATTTCGCCCAGCCCGGCTGCGCCGAAGGAGAAAAGGCAATGCCCAGACGCGGCGCGAAGTTTTTCTTGTGGAATGGATAGATCGGGCGCGCCTTCGGATCATCGCGGCTGAGGAAGATGATCCGGCCGGCTTCCTCCTGGCTGCGGCCGTGATCGGCCAGGCTGCCGCGGATATTAAACCAATCCCCAAGCGGAATGTTTGTCGAGACCTGGACGCCGTTGGCTTCATGGACCGGCGGCATCAGCGACCAGCGCAAGCCGTAGCTGAGCGTCAGATTCCTGGCGACGCGCCACGAGTCCTGCCAGTACATCTCGTACTCTTCGTTGCGGAAATCGCGCCGGATCGGGGCGCCAACCGGCAGCACCGAGCCGTCGATGCTGTAGTTATAGTTCGAGTCGGCCTGGGAGATGATCCCGAGCAGAGCCATCATGGCGTCGCTGTAAGCGGTGCGGTCGGCCGGCGCCAGATCGGCCGGCTGAAAGTCGGCGCCCGTCCCGCGCAGCCAGCTCACGTTCGTGTAGGCCGCGTGGAACGACTTGAGGAAGTTCCGCGAGCCGTTGGAGACGAAACGAAGCACACCGCCGAACTGGAAAGCGTGGTTGCCCCGGTTCCAGCTCACGTCTTCGCTGAGCTGGTGGACCGGCATCGTGCGAGAGATGCCGGTCGTCAACCCATAGCGATCCGACAGGCCGCGGAAACTGACGGCCGACGCCGTTTGCGTTCCCGTGCTCTCGCGCGACAGCCGCGTGATCCCATAGCGGAAATTGCTGATCATGTTCGCGCTGACAATCGCGTTGTAGCCGATCGCAAGTCCCTTCGCATTTCGCAGGAACAGGCTGTTGGGCGGTTCGCCGGGAAATTGCGGAGCCTCGCTCGAGCGATCATTCTGCAATTGCCCTCGGAAAAAGAAATTGTGACTCGGATGGAGCTGATAATCGAAGCGCGCGATGTACGTGTTGTAGCGCAACTGAACCGGCGCCGTGAACCGGTAGCCCTGGAAGTTCATCCCATCGCCAAGGCTTGGATCATTGGGCAGCGGATAGCTGTTCAAGAGCTGCAAGACAGCCTGGCTGGCGCCGGCTCCAAGAGGGTCGAGTGTGCGAACTTCCTGCGGGCTCAGTTGCCTGAGTTGTCCCTGCCGGGTGTGGTATTGGACGATCCCCCGGCGCAACTCGGCCGACGGAACCGTGCGGTCAGCGTTCTCCTCGCTGCGATCGCTGCGTTGCTCCCAGTTGAAGAAGTAGAACAGCTTGTTCTTGCGGATGGGACCGCCCGCCGACGCGCCCGGGATGTTGATCAGCAGTTTCGGCCGCGCTACGCCGGACATGTTGTTGAAGAAGCCGTTGGCGGCGGTGATCGTGTTGCGGTGATACCAGTAGGCCGATCCGTGAGCGGCGTTTGTGCCGGACCTGGTGACCAGGGAGACCTGCGCTCCGGAGCCCCGGCCCTGGTCGGCGTTGGCGTTGGCGGTGGTGGTGCGGAATTCCTCGACGGAATCCAGCGTGACGCGCAGGACGCTGGTGAACGCCGTGCGCTCCATCTGCTCGTTGACGTCGATGCCATCGAGGGTCACGTTGGCCTGGTCGCTCTTGCCGCCGTTCACGTTGCCGAATTCATTGACGCCGGGCTGCAGCGCCAGCAATCCGGTCACATTGCGGAGGTAAGAGGGCAACTGGAGGATCGGCATGCTGCCGATGGCGTTTCCCAGCGAGGCATCCACCGTGTTGATCTGCGGCGTCTGCGCGGACACGCTGATGCTTTCGATCACGACGCCGATCTTCTCGAACACAATGTCCAGTGTGGCGGGCGTATTCACCTGAACGGCGACGTCATTCAGGATGACGTCGTTGAAGCCTTTTGCTTTGGCGGTGATCCGGTAACGGTCGGGCAGGATCTGGGGGAAGTGGTAGCGCCCGTCACGCCCCGTCGTGACCTCGCGGATACGGATGCCGCGGGTCTGGCTTTCGAGCTGGATGACAGCGCCGGCGATGACCGCACCGGTAGGATCCGTCACCAGGCCCGACAACTGCGAGAGTTGCTGGCTGGAGAGCGGAATCGCCGGCAGGAGCACGAGCAAGAGCAGTGTGCGCATGGACAACAGTCCTTTAGACAAGACCTGATCCACTGGTAGCAGGATCGGCGGCGGGATTCAACGGATTCAATTGTTGCAAGTGGTGAGCAGCTTGACGCAGCATGGTTCTCATGGGGAACGGCTCTGCTCGTCGACGGGTGGCTGCCGTTACGGTTGCGGCCGCTCTGCTGCTCTCCTCTGCCTGCCGCCAGACTCCACGGAAAAGACAGATCGGCGTTGTTCCCAAAGCGGTGAACCTCGTCTTCTGGCAGAGCATTCATGGCGGTTCGGTGGCCGCGGCCCGGGAACTCGGCGTGGGCGTCGTTTGGAACGGCCCGCAGAAGGAGACCGACGTTGCCCGACAGATCGAGATCGTCGATTCGATGATCAGCGCGCGGTTGGACGGAATCGTGGTGGCGCCCACCGACGCGACCTCTTTGGTGGCGGTGGTCGAGCGTGCCGGCCGCGCGGGCATTCCGGTTGTCGTCTTCGACTCCGGAATCAATACGGACCGCATTGTCTCTTATGTCGCCACGGACAACTACCGGGGCGGCGTGGTCGGCGCCAGGAAACTAGGCGAGCTGCTGAACGGCAAGGGCGCCGTGGCTGTCGTCCGCATGGTCCCGGGCAGCAATTCCACCGGCCTGCGCGAGCAGGGATTCCAGGAAACGCTCGGCAAGGAATTTCCGGGCATCCGGATCGTCGCCGAGCAGTACTGTATGGCGGATCATGCCCGAGCGCTGGCGGTCGCGGAGAACATGCTGGCGGCGCACCCGAATCTGAGCGGGATGTTCGGCTCCACCGAGCCGGCGACGGTTGGTCCGGCCCAGGCTGTGAAAACCCGGCGCCTCGCCGGCAGGGTGAAGATCGTGGGATTCGACTTCGGCAACAGCATCGAGCAGGATCTCAAGGCTGGAGTCATCGACGCAGTCGTGGTGCAGGATCCTTTCCAGATCGGCTACACCGCGGTGAGGACGCTGGTGGCCAGTCTGAACGGCCACACGCCGGACCGGCGGATTGACATCCCGGCTCGACTGATCTCAGGACGCGATCTCGCCATCCCGGAAGTCGATCGCTGGCTGCATCCGAATCTCGACAAGTACCTGAAGTAGTTCCGTCCACTTATGTCTTCGCATCCAGGGCGCGCAAGACCGGAGAAGGTCACCATAGGCATGGTGGGGCTGGGCCTTGCGGCTGCCTCTCACGTCCATGGATACCAGGGCTGTCCGGGCTGCGAGCTGATCGCGGTATGTGATCTGGACGAACAGCGGGCACGGCGTTTTGCCGCTCAGCATAGCGTCCCGCTTGTCTACACCAGCTTTCGGGAGATGCTGGCGAACGATGACATTCTCGCGGTCGGCATCACCACACCCACCTTCCTGCATGCGCCCATGGCTCTCCAGGCGCTGGAGGCCGGCAAGCACGTCCATTGCGAGAAGCCATTCTGCGTGAGTGTTCCGGAAGGGCTCGAGGTATGCGAGGCGGCGCGGCGATCCGGTGCGACGCTGGCGGTGGGGGAAACCTATGTCTTCCTCTCGTCGCACATGAAAGCACGGGAGTTGATCGAGGCCGGCGAGATCGGCAGGCCTGTGCAGATCCGGGAGCGCCACGGCGGATGGATCGAGCGCAAACAGCCCCGCATCGACACCGGGCCCGCGGATCGCACCTGGCGCGTGAATCCCGTTCAGTCCGGCGGAGGAGAGCATCCCTGGATCTTCGACCACGCGGTTCATTTTTTCGCCGCCGCCGAGGATTTGATGCTCGGCCAACCGATTGTCGAGGTCTATGCTGTCGGTGGCGGACGGCCCGGACGGACGCGGGCCGGAGCAACACACGATCCTTACACCAGCGCCGAAGCCGGTATTCCCATCATCACCTGGAAACACCGGGATGAATCCTGCCACGGCGTGTGGATGCGAGCGGAGCGGCTGAACGGAATTTACGACTACATGCGGGGGTTCAGTACGACCATCCTTGGGGAGAGCGGCGTTGTTGAAGTCCTGGGGGAAGGCGGGGGCAACCTGTTTTGGGACGGCAGGCCCCAACACTTAATCCTTCACCGCGACGGCAAAGAAACCTGCTGCTTTCGCTTCGAGGAAGGCGGCGATGCGGTGTGGGACTCCGAGATCTCTTACTACTCGCAGGCGCACATCCGCCAGGTCCGTCATTTTGTCGACTGCATTCTGCGGAACGAGAAACCTCGCTATGGAGGAGAAGACGGTGTGCGAGCGGTTCAGGCGACGCTGGCCGCGATCCGTTCGGCCCGGGAGCAGCGCCCCATCCGGGTGGATTAGAGACTGGCGATCAGAACGCAAGCTTCGCGCCAACGGTGACCTTCTTCTGCTCCGTCCAGATCGTCGCATTCACCGTTCCGAACAGCGTATTCACCGGCCCCGTGGTGGGAGCCGCGAACATGGCGTGATTGAATGCGTCGACCGCCTCGGCCCGCAACTGGAGCCGGATGCGCTCGGTGAAGCGGAAATCCTTGAACAGCGAGAGATCCCAGTTGTTCCAGCCATCGGCGCGCAATCCGGTCAGCCGCAAAGGAAACGTGCGGTAGTTCTGATCAAGCTGGCGGGCCGGGTCCCGCTCAAAGCCGGCGGCGATGTTGAACCAGCGACTGGGGGACCGATCGGCATACGGAATCACCAGGCCGGCGAGACTTCCCCGGAACAGCACATTGCCGAAGCCGATGGGCGGGCCGCTCTGCCATTGATAGATCGCGTTGATGCTCCAGCCGCCAACTACGTGAGCTTTCCAGCCGCCGGCGCTCAGCCAGCGCCTTCCTTGGCCGAAGGGGATTTCGTAGATTCCGCTCACCGCGATGTGATGCGGCCGGTCCTGGGGGGAAATCACATGATGCGGGTCGAGATCCTGCGAGTTCAGCCGCTCGACCGCTTCCATGAACTTGGACCAGGTGTAGGAAGCGGTCATATTGAAGCCTCCGGAGAATCTCTTCTCCATGCGAATGTGTCCTGCGTGGTACCACGAGAATCCGTCATTGATCGTTGAGCTCACTGCGCTGAAATGCGGATACGGCCGCAGGAGCTGCGTCCGGGCCATGTTTTGATTGTTGAAGAACGCCGGGCTGTTGGCAAATTCGGGAATGCCTCGAAACGGGCTGGTGACAGCCTGCGTGTTGAAGTTGATGAGAGCCTGGTCGCGCTCCGGGCTGCGGCTCAGATACCCGGCGGGCAGCGCGTTGTATTCCACCGGTACGCCGAGCTTGGTGCCGCGATTGCCGGTGTAGCCGGCCTCGACGATCAGCCGGGAGCCAAGCTGGCGCTGGAGGTTGACGCTCCAGCGCTGCATGTACCCCGTGCGGCGGCTGGTTGTGACGAAAGACGGGGCCAGGCCCAGATACGTCGCCAGCCCGGCGGCGGCGCCCTGTGCATTCAACAGCCCGGTGGGAAACGGATTCGCAAGCGTAGCCCGGAAAGTCAAGCCGTTGTCGTCGGAAGCGTTCAGCCGGGTACGCTGGTTAAAACCCTGCTGGCCCACATCCAGGCGGTCGGCGCCCAGGGACTCGAAGAAGGTCCCGTAGCCGGCGCGAATCACCGTGGATGGAGAGGGTGAGTAGGCGACTCCAACGCGCGGCGAGAAGTTGTTGCGGTCCGGATTCCACAGGCCGCGCGGCGCGCCATTTACGCCTGCAAACAGCAGCCCGCCGCGAAGCTGGAACTCGTCCAGGGGAACCTGCGGAATGGGAGCCCTGGCATAATTGGCGCGGGCGGCTGCGTTGGCCGGATTCGGCGTACGGAAGTCGAAACCTCGATTCGTGCGGTTGAAGCGCTCGTTCGTCGGAAGCTCGTACTCGTAGCGGACGCCCCAGTTCACCGTCAGCTTCCGCGTCACCTTCCAATCGTCGTGAACAAACAGCCCGAGATAGCCGGATCGCTCCGCGTAGGAGTCGTTGCGGTCGATGAAGCCATCGGTCGGCAGGCCAAAGAGAAAGGATGCGAACCCCTGCCCGATGGGCGCGGCCGGTGAGTTGTCCAGCGGCCCTCGCGTCCACAGGGAGCCGAACGTGTAGCTTGGGGAGACGTTCCCGTAGTCGTATGCATTTTCTCCCAGAATGCGGAACTCGCCTCCAAACCGGAGCGTATGAGCGCCGCGCGAATTCGTGGCCGTGCCGCTGACATAGTGATAATTCGTGGCCGATTTCGAAGGCAGATTGGCGCCAATCGCCGTCAGCCCGTCTATGTTGACCGTCGGCAAAGATACCAGGGAGCGATCCAGTTGATTGACCAGCGATGGCGCCAGACCGAGCGCTGCCAGGTCCATGCCGGTCGTCGGTGCCGTCGTGATGTTCCGGAATCGCGTGAGTCCGTAACGGAAGTTCAAAACGAGATCCGGACGAAGCGTCAGCACGTCATCCAGAGCGAGCCCGCGGTAGCCGGAGTCGGTGATGCTTCCCAAAGCATCGTTGACCAGGTTTCTCCCTTGGTCGCCAAAGATCTTGGAATAGCTGAACGACACGTAAAAGCGGTGGTTGGCGCTGACCACCTGGTCCACCCGGATCATGTGGCTTTGGTAATCGATCAGGCTGGCGGGCACGCCCTGAAAATTGTTGCGGCCGTCGGCGCTGGCGGACGCGTTCGGCAACGGATACAACGCGGTGATGTCCTGGGCTGCCCGGTCGATACGGCTGGCCGGGATCAGGTTGCCCGCCAGAGGCTGGCGGCTGAAGCGGCCGTTTGCGGCGGCGGCAATCGTCGCCGGATCGTAGATCTGATATTGCGGGCCAAGCCGCAACAGGCCGGAGAAATCGCCGCGGCGCTGCTCCACCGTCGGCACTGTCTGGAACCCGCCGCCGGCGAAGATCCGCAGCATGTAGTCATTGCCGTAGCTGAAAAATGTGCGGTTGCGCCCGTCGTACAGTTTCGGAATGCGAATGGGTCCGCCAAGCTGAACGCGGTAGCGGTTGGTTTTGGTCGCCGGCCAGAGGGAATCGCGTTTCTGCCTGGTGGGCGGGCCGGTTGACAGGTCGTATAACGACCGGTTGACAAAGAACGGGTGGGTCATCAAGGGACGGCTCAGGTGGGAAAACCAGAGCGACCCGTGGTACTCGTTGGTGCCGTTCTTCAGCACCATGTTGATGTTCGCGCCTGTAAACCGGCCCATCGAGGCGTCGTAGGCGGCTGTCTGAACGCGAAACTCCTGGATCATCTCCGGGGGCGGCTGGAAGGCGATCACGCCCTGCTGCTCCATGTTCGGGATTCCGTCGAGGGTGAACTCGCTGTTCTGCACGCGTGTTCCGGCGACCGAAATGCTCGAGACGCTGCCGCGCGCCTGAGGCAGCCATCCATGCATCGGCGCGTTGGTGGCAATCACGGTGGGCGAGAGCTGCATCAGGTAGCTGAAGCCGCGGCCCGAAAGCGGCATTTCGGTCAGCGTCCGGTTGTCCACCACTTGGCCCATGCTGGCCGAAGTGGTCTCCAGCAGCGGCGCCTCCGCGTTCACGGTGACGGTCTCGCTCACCGAGCCTAGCTCGAGACTTACGTTCAGGCTCAACAGATCGCCGACACGAACTTCGAGCCCGCTGCGATCGTGGCGTTTGAATCCTTCGATCTCCGCCTGCAACCGGTACGGCCCAGGCAGGAGATTGGGGATGTCAAACAAGCCTTCCGCGTTTGTCGCGGTGGCGGCCGTGATGCCCGTTTCGGTTTGCGTCATGCGGACGGAAGCGCCCGACACGACGGCTCCGGTCGAGTCCACCACGCGACCGGTGACGCGACCGTAGGAATTCTGGGCGGCGCACGGATGCCCGATCCAGAAACCGAGTATCGCGAACAGAAAGAGTTGGCCCATATCAGCGCCCTCCCGGAATGTTCCCATTCCCATTCGGCGGATGAGACTATTCTATCTATTGCAGCTACAATTGCCAAACCAGCAGCGTGCCGTTGATCGCCAAGGACACCCAGAGGTCCGCCGCCACAGGTTATAATGCGTCTTCTGAGAAACTCGCGAACAACGGACCGCGACCGCGGCCCCCAAGCCGTGGACTTCCCTTCTCTCATGGGGCCGCGGATCGCGGCCTGTTCGCTCTTGTTGTTGGAGGCTCCGTTTGCCTGAACTGCGCAGAGACCCCATTACCGGACGCTGGGTGATTATCGCGACCGACCGCGTGCGGCGGCCGAGCGACTTCGCTCGTGAATCCGTCTCCATCGTGGGCGGCCGTTTCTGCCCCTTCTGCCCGGGGAACGAATTGAAAACGCCGCCGGAAATTCTGGCTTATCGCAACGGCGGAGGCAACAACCAGCCCGGCTGGACGGTGCGGGTGATTCCGAACAAGTTCCCCTGGCTGCGAGTGGAGGGGACACTGGAACGGCACGGCGAGGGCATGTACGACAAGATGGACGGCGTGGGCGCCCACGAGGTGATCATCGAGACACCGGACCATCAGGCGACCATGGGCGAGCTGCCGGAAAAGCAGATCGAAAGCGTGCTGTGGGCGTTTCGGGACCGCACCCTCGATTTGAAACGCGACATCCGGCTGCGCTACATCCTGTTCTTCAAGAATCATGGTGAAGCGGCCGGAGCGACTCTCGAGCATACGCATTCCCAGTTGATCGCGCTGCCGGTGGTGCCCAAGCAGGTGCTTGAAGAGATCGACGGGGCGCGCCGCTACTACGAGTTCAAGGAGCGGTGCGTGTACTGCGACATGGAGCGCCAGGATGCCGAGAGCGGCTCGAGGGTGGTGCTGGAGACGGAGCATTTCCTGGCGATGTGCCCTTATGCGCCGCGGTTTCCGTTTGAGACCTGGATCGTGCCGCGGCGGCACTCGTCGCATTTCGAGACAGCCGACGCACCACTGTTGGAAAACCTGGCTTGGATGATGCGCACGCTGATCCGCAAGATCGACCGCGTGCTCGAGCGCCCGCCCTACAACTGGGTGCTGCATACAGCGCCGCTGCATGAGCCGCACATGGCGCACTACCACTGGCACCTCGAGATCATCCCGAAGCTGACCAAGGTGGCGGGGTTCGAGTGGGGCAGCGGCTTCTATCTGAACCCCACGCCGCCGGAAGAAGCGGCGCAGTATTTGCGGGACGCGGGGTTGTCGTAAAGCCCAGGTGGTGTCCGGGTCACAATGTGCCGGAGTGCTCGACCACCGTGTAGATCGGCGCGTCGTGTCCGCACTTGAAGCTCGACAGCTCGAGCGCCACCAGGTTCGGGTGCCGGGGCACGTACTTGGCGCCCCAGATCTTACGCGACGTGTTTTCCGAACAGGAGTTCTTCCCACACATCGGTGATCGCCGTACAATCAAGAAAACGATGGTCACTTTCCTGTTTTGGAATCTTGGAAACCGGCGCATTGAGAATTTGGTAGCGCGGCTTGCAGTCTCGAAGGGTGTTGACATTTTGATCCTCGCCGAGATGGCGGCCAGTCCACGCGAAATGCTGCTCGCCCTAAATTCTGTCGCCACAAATTACGATTACGCCACTGGTGATTGCGAGAAGGTGCGGATATTACTAGATTCCCAGGTGGTTTTCTTAAGGCAAGAGGAGAGACGGAGCGGTGGACAGTTCGCAGCCTGACCTTGCCCGCGAGGCAGGATGTGGTCTTGGCCGCTTGCCACATGCCGGACAAGAGAAGCATGTCCTCGGAAAGCCAACGATCTGAAATCGAGAGATTTGCGCGTGAGATTCGCAAAGTCGAACAAGAGGTTGGTCACAGTCGAACGATCGTCACCGGCGACATGAACGCGAACCCCTTTGAGCCAGGCGTTGTTGGTGCGGCAGGATTACACGGCGTCATGACACGCACCCAGGCAGCGCGCGGGTCAAGAGTTGTGCAAGGGGAAACATACCCCTTCTTTTACAATCCGATGTGGAGCCACTTCGGCGATCTGCTCGCCGAGCCAGCGGGAACGTACTACTATGAGCGCGCTGAGTACGTCAGCTACGGCTGGCAGATGTTCGATCAGGTCCTGATGCGTCCCGAACTGGCTCGCAGGTTCGGCCCTTCCCAGATTGAGATCATCCGGAACATCGGCGATATCAGTCTCGTCAAGGAAACCGGAATTCCAAACGAGAAGGTGGGCTCCGACCATCTTCCATTGTGGTTCGCGCTAGACTTTTGAGAGGCAATGATATGGCGGACGAGATTCGAGATTTGTGGCCAGAGGGGATTGTGCAGGAAATCCCGAGAACACCGGGTGGCATTCTGCGATCACAGGCTGCCCTACTCGGGAAGAAGACAAAGAACCTGGTCCAGGGATACGTGGAGTCTATGAATCTTGCAAACGGCCGGTTCGTCCACGAACTTCAGCTCACCGTACCTGTCTTGTCAGGCTATCGATATCGACTCTTGACAGTTGAACATGACATCAGTCTCTATCCTGCTCGCGTTGCCGCCTTTGGCGAGGCAATGGAGTGCCCCGATGAAGACAGTTTTCTTGAAGCGTTAGAGCACGCGTTCGCAATGCACAACACCAGAAGGGTGATCGCTGCACTGATGGCACAGGCTGCTCCCGAACTTCAGGAAACGTCATTGCCGGGACGTCAAGCCTAATCCCCGCTCACGTGGAGCCGCGTCTGCTGCGACGCCGCCAACTGGCCCACGGTCACGTGAATCTGCGGCAGCGCCCCGCCGGGGTGCTCCGCCCGCTCCATCGAGGCCAGCTTCTCCTTCAGCATCTGCCGCCTCAGCCGCTGCTCGAACTCCGCCAGCCTCTGCTCGATCTCCGTCTTCTTTTTGCGATTCACCACCATGTCCTCGCGGTAGCGCTTCAGGAAGTAGCTGATCGTCTCCGTCCGGATCTTGATCGAGCCCGTCGGCTTGTTCTCGTCGATGTCTTTGAAGCAGAAGTACGGCGTGCCGGAGTGCTCGACCACCTCCTCGACCACCGTGTAGATCGGCGCGTCGTGTCCGCACTTGAAGCTCGACAGCTCGAGCGCCACCAGGTTCGGGTGCCGGGCCACGTACTTGGCGCCCCAGATCTTGCGCGACGTGTTTTCCGAATAGGAGTTCTTCCACACGTCGGTGATCGCCATCGGATGCGGAATCTCACCCGCCGCCACCTCGTCTCCGAACAGCCGCCAGATCATATCGTCGTCGATCGGCAGCGCATCCTGGGTGAACACCGGGTAGCCCAGCTTCTGGAACTCCTCGAGGATCTCGTGGTTGACGCCCGGATCGTTGTGATACGGCCGCCCCAGCAGCACGATGCCCAGCCGCTGCTCGCGCTCGAGTTGCTCGAGCACCTCGCGTGCCGCTCCGCGCAGCGTCACGTTGTTGAAGTAATCCAGCGCCCGGTAGCCCTCGCGTACGGCTCGAGCGTTCTCTTCCGGCGACAGTCCCAGAATGTCCTTAAACTGCTCGTACATCTGCCGCTCGAACATGTCGGGCTTGGAGAGGTTGACGAACGTATTGAGGAAAACAACGCCCTTTTCAGCAAACAGATCGCCTTCTTTGATGAACGCCGCCTTCACCGCCTCCGGCGTCGCGGCCACCGTCGGGCACGAGCGTGAGGCCTGAACGTGGCTCAGCTCCGACGTCAGGCAGTCGATCATCGGGAAGAAGATGATGTCCAGCGGCTTTTTGGCATGGTGCACATACAGCAGGTTGTGCACGTGCGGAATGCCGAGCTTGGACGGGAAGCAGGGGTCGATCGAGCCGCGCTTGGCGCCTTCCTTGTAAAGCTGCTCGGAGGTGTAGTCCGACCAGATCATGTGCTCGGCTTTCACGCCCAGGGAAGCGAAATACGCCGTGAACACCGGCGCCTGCGAGTACATGTTGAGTACCCGCGGCATGCCGATGCGTAATGCGGCCCGCTTTTTCATCAGCTCGGCCCGCTTCTTCTGCGCCGGCGTGAACTGGAACTTGGGCGGCGGATCGGCCACCAGAGGCGAATCCTGCACCTTGAAGACCTGGCGCGCGGCGATCTCGACGAAATTCGGGTTGGCCTTCTTCACGCTGTCGAGCTTGCCCTTGATGTTGCGCATCTCGTTGAGGTCTTCGACCGAGCCTTTTTCGCAAGTCGAGAGGATCAACCGCTGAGCGCCCCCTTCGAGCGGCACCTTGGTCTTGGCCGGACGGTAGGCGTTCTCGCTCAGCACGCTGGTCTTGACGTCGATGAACGTGCGCAGGCACTTGTTCTTGCAGAAATAGCAGCGCGTGGATTCGTTTCGCGTGGTCTTGAACTGGATCTGCTGGACGGCGTCCAGACCGATGAACGTCGACTGCCGGCCGTTATCCCAGAGGCGGCCGGCTTCGAGGGCAGCGCCGATGGCGCCGGCCTCCCCGCAATGCTCATGCACAAGGACGCGGGCCGGCGTTTCCTTGCCTTTGAAACGCGATTCGATGAAATCCACCTGTGCCTTGACGGCGGCCAGGTTGTACTGCGTGCCGCCCTGCAACAGGAACGTCGAGCCAATGGCCGAGAGATTCGGAATCTGCGACACATAGAGCCAGATGTTTTTCGGCAGCACGTTGCACAATCCGGCCATGATCTCTTCCGGCTTCCAGCCCTGGCGCTGGAAGTCGACGATGTCGGATTGCATGAACACCGCGCAGCCGTAGCCGAACTGCGGATAGGCGGTGGCCGAGAAGGCGACGTCGGCGAACTGCTCCACCGGATGTCCAAAGCCCTGCGCCGTCGATTGCAGGAAGTAGCCGTTGCCGGCCGAACACTGCGTGTTGAGCTTGAAGTCCTTGACGCGGCCATTCTTGAGGATGATGATCTTGATGTCCTGGCCGCCGACGTCGCAGATCACGTCCACGTTCTTATAGAAGTGCAAGCCGGCCTGGGTATGGGCGACGGTCTCGACGACAGCGGCGTCGGCGCCGATGACGTCCTTCAGAATGTCTTTGGCGTAGCCGGTGGTGGCGACGCCCAGCACTTTCAACAAAGTCCCCTGATCGGTCACCTGCTTTTCCAGCTTGGCGCAGATCTCGAGCGTGTCTTCAATGGGATTGCCTTTCGAGAGCTGGTAGGCTTTGGCCAGAATGAGGCGCTCTTTGTCTTTCGAGAGGAGCACCGCCTTGGTGGAAGTGGAGCCGCCGTCGATTCCGATGAAGCCTTCGACGACTTCGCCGGGGCCGAAAGTGACCGGCTGAAATTTCCTGGGTTTGTACCTGCCTTTGAAGGCTTCCAGGTCGCTCTCCGATTTGGCGAGGCCTCCTCCCCCGCCTTTCTTTTTCTTCTCCTCTTCGCGGCCGACCTCGACGTACCATTTGAGCTTCTCGTAACCGGCGTAGCGGCCGATGTGCTCGTCTTCGGTCCTGCCGAACTCGACGGCTCCGATGGCGGCGAAGTACTGCGCGTTCTCCGGCGTGCGGATCAGCTCTTCGGGCGGAACGCCTTCGGGCAGCGGATAGTTTCGCTCTTCCCAGATCTTGGGAATATTGTGCCTCCAGCAATCGCCCATGCCGGTGATGTAGGTATTCGGGCCGCCCAGCAGCAGGACAGTCGGACGGAGCGTGTTGCCGCGGGTGAGCACGGAGAGGTTCTGCATGACGATGGCTTCAAACAGCGACGCCATCAATTCGTTGGGCGGCACACCGCTCTTCTGGAGGCCGTTGATATCGGTCTCCGCGAACACGCCGCACTTGCCGGCAACCTGGTGCAGCTTGAGGCCTTTGTACCCCATGTTGCAGAGCTCGTCGGCCGGGATCCGGAGCTTGGCGTTAATCTTGTCAATAACCGCGCCGGTGCCGCCGGCGCACTTGTCGTTCATCGACGGAATCTTCTTCTTGCGGCCGGTTTCCGGGTCCTCTTTGAAGATGATGATCTTGGCGTCCTGGCCTCCCAGTTCGATCACGCTGCCACAGTCGGGGTAAAGCTTCTCAACGGCGAGCGAGACGGCGTTCACTTCCTGGACGAACTTGGCGCCCAGGAACTTGGCCATGCCGGAGCCTCCCGAACCGGTGATGAACATCCGGCATCCGTCCTGATGGAAGCCGTCGATTTCAGTCTCGAAGCGTTGCAGGAACTCGAGACACTTTTCCGGCTGCCTGGTGTCGTGGCGCTGGTAGTCGCGCCAGACGATCTGGTCGGCGGCAGCGTTGATCACCACCGCTTTGACAGTGGTGGACCCGACGTCCACGCCGATCATGAACTTTGTATCCATTCAGAGGACCTCGAGGCAGCTAGCCTAAATATCGTAGCAAGCGAATCGCAGGCCGGAGGCCTACGCAACAGTTTCCTTCATGCGGCTGGCGATGTGAAGGACGAAATTCGCAGCCGAGCCAACGACGCCCTTGTGGTGCGGCACGCGGTACATGGGCCGCTTCATTTCAGGATGCGAGTCCACGTAAGCGCGGCAATCATCGAGCGTCAGGCCGGTCCGCTGGAGCGCTTCCTGGAACTCGAGCTTAGCCTTGTTCTTGGCCTCGCCGAGCGCCATCTGGACGCGGCTGTGGGCGTTGATTTCGCCTTCGCCCGATGTCTCCACGGGCAGATAAATGATGTCCTTATATAAGCCGGTGACGGCGGCCTGCGCGCCGTCGGATTGCGTCGACGGCATGCATCCGAACGGCTTCAGGCTGAGGACCATGTGGGCAAGATCTTTGTTTGAGTAATAGATGTTCTTGGCCACTTCGAGGTGGCCTTCTCCGCCGCCGGCGCGTGAGTTGTAGAACGGGTGGCCCATGCGCTGCAATTCATACTGATCCGCCAGATGGTGCGCCAGGCCGCCGAGGGCGTCCACAATGCGGTGGTATTCGCGCTTGAAGATCGCTTCGGCGAGCTTGAGCTTGGCGACTTTGTTGCGGAAGCTGAACTCGATCTTGGCGCGCCGATCCAGACGCCACAGCGGAGGCAGAACGGCGCCGGCATCCAACCCTTTTGTGTCGTTGTACCTCTGCACGGCCTGGTGGATCATGTAGGTGATCCAGGTGCCGATGGGCTCGACCAGCACCTGGGCGCCCTCGCGCTCCAGGAACCGGAACATGTTGAAGTTGCCGTCGCCCTCGGTGGTCTGAGCCCAGAATTCGCCGGTGATCTTGACAATGGGCTTCACCCGCAGCCGGTCAATCTCCACTTCGTTGAACATGTCCGAGCAACGGTGAAGAGCGGAGGTGTAGTCGTCGCCCGTCACCTGGTTCACGAACTTGCCCATGTATTCGGTGGTGTCCCGGAACCCACCCAGATACGCACCGAGCTTCCCGCCGACTTTCCAGGGCTGCTTCTTCTTCGAGACCTCGTGCATGTAGTCGGTTACGGCATCGAGGACTTCGTCGGTGTGCCCGGGCCGGACTTCGAACGGGCGGATCTGGTAGGCGACATCGTTCAGGATGTCGCCGCAATTCAATGCATTGAGGATGCCGAGGAAGAAGTCGAGGTTCATCTCGAGCCCTGCTTCGGCATCGGACTGGCTTAATCCGCCCGACTGCTGGAAGAGCAGGACGCGGAAGCCCTCAAAGCCGGCGTTCCGCAATGCCAGCCGGTACTCGGCCTCATACATCCCAAAACGGCAGGGGCCACAAGCGCCGGCGGTGAAGAACACGTAGCGGTCGACGATCTCCTGCTTGGTGAGACCCTGTTCTTCCAGACTTTGCAGGTACTGAACCAGGTTGCCGACGGTGAAATAGGTGGGGTTGCACTGGCCGTTGTTTCCATATTCTTTGCCGAGCTGAAAGGCGGCGACGTTGGGGGTCGGAAGGGCTTCAGCCATGTAGCCGAGACCTTCCAGGGCGCCATGAATCAGCCTCTCATGCTTCCAGGTAAGGCCGCCGAACAACAGCGTGGTGTGGCCGCGCTGGCCGGCCGTAAACGGCCGCTCCTTGGGGCGTTTGAAGTGGTGGAAGTCGTGCTTTTCGAGGCCGGCTTCTTGTTCCAGGCGGGCGCGTTCCTCGGCCAGGCGCTGTTGGATGATGTCCTCGATGGACGGATTAAGCTGAACCAGACCGACTCCCAGATTCGGTCTTGGCTCAAACGGCTGCGTGCTCATTTGAATAGCCTCTCCCAAAAGCTCTCAGTTTCTTCCAGCGCAAAGGCCACGCGCGGGCGCGATCCGTTTTGCGCGTGCGCAGGATGTTTCCTCAGTATGAAGCAGTTTGCGGCAAGAGGACAGGAGTAGGCAAACAAACTTCATTGAACGGTGAAGTATGGGGCTGAATGGGGAGGAAGGGGGGATGGGGGAGAAAAGGGGGATTTGGCCGCATATAGTACTTTTGATTACTGTATGGCAACGTGTTGGGGTGGCGAGGCTTATTCCAACTTCGTCACCCCGGCGCTGCGACGGAGGTTGTCCACGGTCCCGGGATAGCATACACTCATCCGCAGTGAGGTCTTTATGTCCAACAAGACTGTTGCGATCCTTCTGATCGCCATTTCCGCGCAGGCGCAGGACACGCGCGGCACGATCCTGGGCCGCGTGCTGGATGCCACCGGGGCGGTGATGGCGGGTGCGCAGGTGCGAGCGACCAACCTGGCGACGCAGGTATCAGCGGCGGCACAGACGAACTCCGCTGGCAACTACGCAATGCCGTACCTGCTCCCGGGCACCTACACGCTGGAGGCGGAGATGACGGGGTTCAAGAAGTTCGTGCGCAGCGGCATCCAGGTGCGCGTGAACGACTCGGTGGAAGTGAACATCGAGATGCAGGTCGGCAGTCTGGCGGAAAGCATCGAAGTGAAGGCCGAGACGCCGTTGCTGGCGACGGCGGAATCGTCGCTGGGGCAGGTGATCGATGAGCGGCGGGTTCAGGAATTGCCGTCGTTTGGCGGAAGCCCGATGGTGCTGGTGCAGCTTGCCCCGGGCGTCATCAACTCGACGGACATGCGGCTGGCCAAGGGGGGGTCGTTTTCGATCAACAAGAATTCGCAGTTCGCCACCGACGGCTCAGGAACATACAACAACGAATTCACGCTCGATGGCGTGGCCAACACGCAGGCGCAAGGGACGTCGGCGCGGGTAGGTTTCATACCGCCGCAAACGGCGGTCGGCGAGTTCAAAGTGCAGACGGCATCCTATGACGCCAGCGTGGGCCACACCATCGGGGCGCTGGTGAACGTGAGCACCAAGGCCGGCGCCAACTCGCTGCACGGAGAAGCGTACTGGTGGATTCGCAATTCGGCTCTGGATGCGCCGAACATCTTCCAGAACCGCGCCGGACAGAAGCTGCCGGTCTATCAGGACAACCGCTACGGATTCACCGCGAGCGGGCCGGTGTTGCTGCCGCGGGTCTATGACGGGCGGAACAAGACGTTCTGGTTTTACGCTTGGGAAGCGAACCAGTTCGGGGTGCCACAATCCTTCGTGAACACGGTTCCAACGGACGCGATGCGGCAGGGCGACCTGTCTCAACTGTTGCGACTGGGATCCAACTATCAGGTCTACGACCCGGCCACCACGGTGGCAGCGGCCGGCGGGCGCTTCCAGAGGCAGCCGTTTGCGGGCAACATCCTCCCGCGCAACCGGCTGGACGCTGTCGCCCAGAACATTCTGAAGTACTACGAGGCGCCGAACCAGGCCGGGACCGCCGACGGGCGCAATAACCACTTCCGCACCACGAAAGCGCTGGAGCGGACCTGGGTCCATCTGGCGCGTTTCGATCAGGCTTTCAGCGAGAACCATCGGATCTTCATTCGCGTCAGCAAGGATTTCTGGGAGGAAGACAAGAACCGGCGCTTTGCCAATCCATCGACTGGCATTATTCTGAACCGGCGCAATCAGGGTCTCACTTTTGATGACGTCTACGTGTTCAACCCCTCCTTTCTCCTCAATGTGCGCTACGGCATCACCTACGCCAATTTCACCGAGCGTCGCATCAGCCAGGGCTTTAGCCTGGCCTCGCTCGGTTTCTCCGGGCGGCTGGCGGGTTTGATCGACGCTGGCCTGGCGTCCTTTCCCAACGTCGAGGTGGGCTCGTTCACCGCGCTTAGCGCATCGGAAACCGGGGATGGAGGCAATTACTCGACCACGCACTCGTTAAGCGGCACGGTGACAAAGCTTCGCGGCGACCACAGTTTGCGCATGGGCGCGGATTTTCGCGTGTATCGCGAGAATCAGGGACGCTATTCGCTTGATCTGGCGCCAGGCTTGTTTTTTGCCACCACCTACACCCGCGGCCCGTTGGACAACTCGCCGTCACCGCCAGTGGGCGGAGAGCTGGCGGCGTTTCTGCTGGGCGTGCCCGCGGGCGAGATGCGGCGCACGGCGACGCTGGCCGAACAGGACAAGTACGTGGGCGTTTATCTTCACGACGACTGGAAAGTGACTCCGAAGCTGACGGTGAACTGGGGCCTGCGGTATGAATTCGAGTCGCCCGTGGCCGAGCGATACAACCGGTCAGTGGCGCATTTCGCGTTTGGGCAAGCAAGTCCGATCGAGGCGCAAGCGCGGGCCAACTACGCGCGCAACCCGATTCCGGAACTGCCGGCGGATCAATTCCGCGTTTCCGGTGGACTCACATTCGCCGGCGTGAGCGGGAACCCTCGCACCTATTGGGAAGGCGAGAAGAACAATTTCATGCCGCGCATCGGGCTGGCGTATCAATTGCGAAGGACGACAGTTCTGCGCGCCGGCTACGGGCTGTTCTACGACACCATCGGGGTGAACAAGACGGATTCGATCCAGACGGGCTTCAGCCTGTCGACGCCAATTCAGGCGTCGCTCGACGGCGGGCTGACGTACATTGCGACCACGGCGGATCCGTTCCCGCGTGGGCTGCTCGAGCCGGCGGGCGCGTCCGGCGGCTTGGCGACCAACCTGGGCCAGGGCGTCAGTTTCTTCGCGGAAAAGCGCAAGCAGCCTTATGTGCAGCGATGGTCAGCCGGGTTCCAGCATCAATTGCCGTGGCAGTTTCTGGCGGAGGCGATGTATGTCTCGAGCCGGGGATCACGGCTGGGGGTGACGCGGCAATTGAACAACACGCCGGCGCAGTATCTGAGCCGGTCGCCGGTGCGGGACCAGCGAACGATCGACTACTTGAGCGCGCAGTCCCCGAGCCCGTTCTTCGGGACGAACCCGATTTACGGGCAGAACATCTCGCGGGGGAGCCTGCTGCGTCCGTATCCGCACTTCAGCGGCGTGTCGCTGGGCGAGCCGATCGGCTATTCCTGGTACCACTCGCTCCAGACGCGGCTGGAAAAAAGGTTTTCCAGAGGCTACACGTTCCAGGTCTCGTACACGTGGTCGAAGGCGATGGAGGCGTCGGAGTTCCTGAACGCGACGGACCCGCGCCCCTATGAGTCGATTTCGTCTCTGGACCGGACGCACCGGCTGGTGATGAGCGGGATCTGGGAGTTGCCGTTCGGCAAAGGGCGGCGTTTCGGCGGAAGCTGGCCGGGGCTGGTGGATTTCTTTGCCGGAGGCTGGCAGTTGAACGGGGTGGTGCAGCGGCAGAGCGGACCGCCGCTGGGGTTCGGCGACGTGTGGACATTGTTCACGGGGAATCCGGACAGTGTGGCTCTCCCCAAGGACAAACGCAGCGTTGACCGCTGGTTCAACACGGACGCCGGATTCAACAAGAACACCGCCCAGCAGCTTGGCAGCAACCTCCGCGTGTCGCCGCTGCGTTTCAGCGGCGTTCGCGCTGACGGGCAGGCGCGCTGGGATTTGTCGGCGATCAAGAATTTCCCGATCACGGAAAAGGCCAAGGCTCAATTCCGCGCCGAGTGCCTGAACGCCTGGAATCATCCAAACCTGACGACCCCGAACACGACGCCGACCAATACCTCTTTTGGAACGATCACCGGCCAGGATGTGCCGCGGTCGTGGCAGATGTCGCTGAAAGTGGTGTTCTAGTGGATTTCGCTCAGGCGACCACTTGATCGTGCAGGGAAGCCACAAGCAGCAGCAGGCAGCCCTTCACCGTGCTGGCCATGGAATGGGTCGAGCCGTGAAGCGCGCACTGGTAGTCGCCGGCCTTCAGGACCAGATCGCCGAAGCGCAGGTCGCCTTCCAGCACCAGGCATTGCTCGTGGGCCGCGTGGCGATGCGGCGGGTAGACTCCGCCCGGACCCATGCGGACCAGCATGGTCACCATGCCGTGTTCCTGGTCCACGAACAGCCGTTTCACGCTCATCCCCTCCTGGCCGCCCGGCTCCCATTCCCCTTCACTGGAGCGGACTACGTGCAGACCGGGAGGGGCCGGAGGGCGCGTGATCGCCAGCACGCGCTCGCGCAGCGCCGCCGCCGGCGCCGTCGGAGGCGCGTCGAACGCCAGCCTGGCAGCCGTTTCCCGCAGCGACCGGAGGTCCGCCTCGCACTGCTCGCAGCCTTCGCGCAGGTGCTCTTCAAAGGCGGCGGCTCCTGGCTCGTCAATCTGCCCGATGGCATAAAGGGCCGCACGTTCCGTCAGTTCCTCGTGCTTCACAGTGCCTCCCCGGATTCGCTGAGCAACTCCCTGAGCTTGATCATACCCATCCGGATGCGCGTCTTCACCGTGCCGAGCGGCAGGCCAGTTCTGGACGCCAGCTCCGAATGCGAAAACCCCGCAAAGAACGCCATCTCGATCAGCGCCCGCTGTTCCGCAGACAGCACCGCCAGCGCCGCCTGCACCCGGCGGCGTTGCTCGTCGAGCGCTGTCGATTCGTCCGGCAGCACCGCCCTGTCGGGCACGTTCGGCGGCGCCTCCACAGCGCGCTCCCGGCTCCGGCGCTGGGCCTGCGCCCTCAGCCGGTCGAGGGCGCGGCTCCTGGCCAGCATCACCAGCCACGCCGACGGGGTCCCGCGGTCGGCATCGAAACTGCGCGCACTGCGCCACACCTGCGCGTACACGTCCAGCGTCACTTCTTCGGCGTCTTCGGCGTTCCCCAGCATCCTCAACGTGAGACCGTAGATGAGCGAGCTGGACCGGTCATACAGCCTCGCCAGCGCTAATGCATCTCCCTCCGCGATCTCCCGGATGCACTTCGCCCACTCCACATCGGCAGAGGACGGGCTGCGGGCCGGAGCCGGCGCGGTCGCGGACAGCATTACACTTGCTACGTCTCGAGGGCCTGGCTTGGATTCACCCATTCCGAAAAACGCCTCTGTTCCCGTTACACTGAGGCGAGTATAGCTAACTTGCCGGATTCCGGCGCACGTGGCCCGAGCCGCGCGACCATACGGCAGTATTCCGGATGACGTAACGGGCGGCGCGGCGACTCTTTCGCACCCCATGCGCTCCGTCATATAGTGGGAGTGGATGGCTTGTGGCGCGCACCTATACGGGGACCTACACGAAAATTCCCTCGGGCTACATGGGTCAGTTGGTGGATTGGCCAGAGGTTGTGACCGAGGGAAAGACGCTGGAGCAATGCAGAGAGATGTTGCAAGACGCTCTGCGCGAGATGATCGTGGCATACCGGCAACAGGGGAAGGAGCTTCCCGTCGGCAGGGCCCTGCTGGAGCAGATCCCGGTCGAGGTGTAGATTACGGCCAACGAACTCTGCCAGCAGGCGGGACTCATCCCGAAGTTCTGAACAGGAAGTGACGAAGCCCGCCGCAGTCAGCCCGAGTTGCATCTCACCGGCAAGGCGCTGCCCGCCTAAGCCGAGCACAAGGATATCTGGAAAGAGCTGGAGTTGCTCGAAGCCTGGAAGCGGTAAGGGCGTTTACGACGCGCGGAGCCGCTTGAGAAACGCGGCGTGGGCGGCGTCCACCACGCCGCGTTGAAGGCATGCGGTCAACCCCGCACGGTCCCGAGTCCGGAAAGCGGTTTCATCGAGCCACAATCCCGGGAAAGTACGTGATCGAAGGATACGATCGGCATCGGGCTGGATCGGTACGTATGATCCCTCGATCAGCACGCGCCAGGTGATGCGCTTTGCAAATGTCTCGACCGTGATGTATTCCTTGACCCCAGCCCGCTGGTAGAGCGCCAGCTTCGGTCCAAAGTCGTAATCCGTGCTGGAGACACAAATCTCGACCGCCAGTTCGGGTGCGCCCTCTGAATACGGCGGCGTATAGCCGGATTGGCCGCCGAACTCCGGCAGCAGATAAAGGTAAACATCGGGTTGGGGAGCACTTTCCAGCATCATCCAGGTGGACTCGCCGCCCACTTCACAGACGGGCGTAGAAGCCGCGTATTGGCTCAGCCAGTAGCCGACAAGAAGCTGAAAAGTTCCATGGTCCCTGCTTATGGGCGATGACACGTAGACCACTCCGTCGATGAGCTCGGCATGCTTGATGTCCGGCAATTGCTCCCAAACGCGGAGAAACTCCTCCCGGTCCATGCGCTGGCCGGTAATCAGTTGCCTGGGAAGGAGTTGCGATGCCATTCCGCCAATCCGCTGCCCTCAGTATAGCGCGGGCCGAGAAACGTGCAGCAACACTGGGGTTGCTCGAAGCCGGGAAGCGGTAAGGGCGTTTACGACGCGCGGAGCCGCTTGAGAAACGCGGCGTGGGCGGCGTCCACCACGCCGCGTTGAAGGCATGCGGTCAACCCCGCACGGTCCCGAGTCCGGAAAGC
>JACQDF010000012.1 GCA_016201205.1 Acidobacteriota bacterium | reverse complement strand
GACGAGCTGGAGCGCGACCTGGCGGCGACGGCGCTGGCGCGAGTTGCGCCCGAGCACCCGGCGCTCGGCCCCTTGCGCAAGGGCAAGATCCCGGCGAAGCCTCCCAAGCCGGCTCACACCATTACCATCATTCACGGCACGTGGGCCAGCGGCAACGCCTGGTACCAGCCCAACGGCGACTTCTTCAACTACATCGGAACGTTGCGGCCGGACTTGTATTCCAACGGCGATTTCTTCCGCTGGACCGGCGGCTACAGCGACGCCGCGCGCACCGACGGCGGCAAGCGCCTGGTGGAGTGGGTGGCGGCCCACAACGAAGCCGGCCTCGACCTGATCGCCCACAGCCACGGCGCCAGCGTTTGCATGCTCGCCACGGGGTGTGCCTACTTTACGACGACGCACAACCAGTCGCAAATCTATGACTTACGCCCTGTAGGGCTACTGGGGAGTGAGACCAAACACGGGGATATGAAAATATCCTGGGGTTTCGCTCAGGTGGAGGAGCGGCTTGAGGGGTCCTTGGCGAGCTTCGCGAGAGCTTGACGGGAGAGCGTTTCCAGCCGGTTTAGGATCGTTTTGAGCTTGCGGTATTGTCTGGCAGCGGCGCGAAAGAAGGGCGCTGCTTCGGGGGCAAGCCGCACTGTGACAGTCTTCCCCCGCGCTTTGTAGGTCCACTCATAGTAGGGGCCATGTCGTTTGGAGGGGTCTTTGCCGCAAGCACACTGGGGCTTGCCGCACCGGACCATGCGCGCGAGCAAGGTGCCTTTCGAAAAATACTCAATCTGCGCGAGGTCTGCCTTCAGTTTCTGAAAACGTTTGGCGTAAGCGTCGAGGATAGTGGATCGGGAAGAATGTGTCGTAGGCATTGTTCTGTCAGTATATCATACTGTTAGAAACTATGGCCCCCGCCACTCCTGTCCTCTTCGCCCCGCCTCCACCTCCAGGCATCGTGCTAGCCGCTCAACAGGCACGCGACCTGTTCTCGTCTCTGGAGTGTTGGCTGTCCTCGGCTCCGGCTCTCGCACTCCCACTCCACCTGGTCGAGCAGGAACAACAGATCAAAGGCCGCCAGCTACAGCGACTGCTCTTGCAGGCCCACGTTCAGCAACGCGGCACTGGCGACGTCGGTCCGGCTCTGAAGGTGCTCCAATCATCGTCCTGCTCTCTATTCACCCACCGCCGCCTCCAACGCCGTACCCTGAAGACAATCTTTGGCCCCATCGAGATCGACCGGATGGGCTATAGCCACCTCGGCCAGCCCAGCATTCACCCACTGGACGAGGCTTTGCAGTTACCCGCTCGCTCCTTCTCCTATGAACTCCAGAAGCGCTTGGTTCAGGCTGCCGTCCAAGGTCCTTTGCGCGAATCCATCGATCGGATTCTCGACACCAGTGGGCTGACCGTCCCCATGCGCAGCCTCGAACAGATCCTCCAGGACGCCGCTCAGGATTTCGATGCCTTCTACGCTCAACGCCCCGCCGACCCTTCCTCGCCGGCCGCTTCTATCCTCGTCGTCGCCGTTGACTGCAAGGGCATTCCCATCGTCAAGCCACCCCGCAACGAACGCTCCGTTCGGCGAACCAAGGGGCAAAAGGCCAATCGGAAGAAGATGGCCACCGTGGCAGCGGTGTTCACCCGGCAGCCTTGGATTCGCACCCCCGAGCAGGTCGTGGAAAGCCTGTTCCGCGTCCATCCCAAGACCAACAATGACCAGTCTCCTCCTCCCAAGCCTGAGAACAAGCGCGTCTGGGCCAGTCTGGTAAAGGGTAAAGCTGCTGTAGTCGACGAGGTGGTCGCCGAAGTTCATCGTCGTGACCCGGACGCTCGCCTCACTCTCGTCGCTGTGACCGACGGCGAACGCGCACTCCAGATCCTGGTCAGCCAGAAGTTGAACGTCATTCTGATTCTGGACTTACTTCACGTGATGGAAAAGGTCTGGAAGGCGGCCCATGTCTTTCACCCAGAAGGCACCCCGGATGCCGAGATATACGCTCGCCTGATGACACACCGCATCCTCGAAGGCAACGTCGGCCAAGTCGTCAAAGGTCTCCGTCAGACCGTGACCAAGCGTAAGCTGTCTGGCTCCAAGGCGAAGATCCTGCTCAGCGTCGCCGCGTACTTCCACCGCAACCGAGACCGCATGCGCTACAACGATTACCTGGCTCAAGGCTTGCCCATTGCCAGCGGCTCTGTCGAGGGTGCCTGCAAGAACCTGATCAAAGACCGCATGGAGCGATCCGGTATGCGTTGGACTCAGTTGACGGCCGAAGCCGTCGTCAAACTCAGAGCCCTATACCTGAGCGGCGACTTCAATACCTACTGGGACTTCCACATCCGCGAAGATCAGCAGCGGCTCTATCCGCCGGGGCGTTGGGCCGTCGTCGTAAAGTAGGCACACCCAGCAGACCTTTATGAATTATCCGCGGCAGACGGCGCAGGCGATTCGCGACTGGCTGGAATTCGCGCCGGAAAAAGTGTTATTCGCCACCGACGCGTATCCTTTCTCAGAAGAAATGTACTGGGAGGAGGCGGGCTGGGTGGCGGCGCAATCGGGTCGCGAGGCGCTGGGGCTGGCGCTCACCGGGATGTTGCGCGATGGCGAGATCACGCGCGAGCGCGCCGTGGAACTAGCCCGTATGGTACTGCGGGACAACGCCAGGACGCTGTACAAGCTGAGTCAGCCCTGAGTGTCCTGGCAGCCCTGAGCGTTAGCGAGGGGAACCACCGCCTCGCCGGGGTCCAGCACATAGACCGCCATCGGCTCGCCTTGCCGATCCACGACGTACCGTACGGCCGCTCGTATCGATTCCGCCGACGGCAACTCCCGCGAACCTCCTCCGCGCGCCCACCGCTTGTATTCCGACGTTTCAAATCCCTGTCGGGTAAGCGCCCGGCTGGAGTAGCTCTTGCAATCCAAAATCGCTCGGTCGGGATCGCAAATCCGGTCCGCGACGATGTGCACGTGAGTGGTTCGAACGTGAGCCGCCAGAAGGCCCCAGCTTCGGAATTGTCAGACTTCGCGAATCGCCTGGAGGACGGTCCGGGCCCGCGGCAAATCGAGTTGATACTGCTCCTGTTTCATGATCTGGCGGCAATATTGGCAAAGGCCAGGGTTGGGGTCGTGGTATCCACCGCGATGGTCGCCGCGCGCCCGCTCCACCCAGCCCCGTTCGTCGCCGGGGACCCGGGCGCCGTAGCAGTTGAAGGTCAGCAGATAGGTCATGAATGACAGATAGTGGGGTGGGATGGTGCGGAATCTCAGGAAAGGTGGGATTTCGGAGCGCCGACGAGGATTTTGCTGTGTTCTTCCCCGCGCTTACGCTTGGGGCTGGCCGGCGGCGGCGTTCGTTCCCGCTCCAACCCCAAGCGTCCGCGGGGGGAAGGCCGCCCCGCTCGCCGCCCCCCCCGCCAAGCGTCTGCGTGGGGAATGCCGCCCCGAACGCCGGCCCCAGCCCCAAGCGTAAGCGCGGGGAACGGCACCCCCTGCCCCAAGCGTAAGCGCGGGATCTACAACTTTTGGCTAAGCCATTTGGGGAATTGTATCCGGTGCCTCATACGAGTACATTTAGCTTGTAATTCGTGTACGCCGCCGCAAGGAGTATCGGTATGGACTGTCGAAGGAAAGTTTTCATGTACTTGACGGTGCTGTGCGCGCTCGGCGGAGTCCAGGCCTTCGCCCTGCCTCTTTGCGCGTTGGCCCAGCTCACCACCTACACGACAGCCGGTTTTACCTGCACGCTCGGCCAGTTCACCGCGAAGTCCTTCGTGTTCTCGCAAACCGGCCCTGGTGTGCCCCCCAACCAGATTACCCTCGTTCCGGTGGTCCTTCCCGATAAGGTCGGCTTCAAGTTCGTGACGGACCCGAACTTCGACGTCACGACCACGGATCTGGTGACCTATAAACTTAACTTCTTTCTGGACCCGCCGCCCGACATCATTCGCGGCGGAGAAATCGATCTCGACCCATCGGGCGAAGTGTCGTTGCAGACGTCCTATTGCACCACGGACTTTCCTTGCGCCGGCCCCTCGCAGTTGGGAACCATAACAGCCACTCCGGCTGTCACCACGCAGGTCCTCAATTTCCCGCTCTTCCTGCACGCCCTGGGAGTGTCGAACAACTTCATCCTCGACGCCCGGAACGGCACACCGGCAAGAAGCAACGGTTGGGAGTCCTATGCGCTGCTG
>JACQDF010000153.1 GCA_016201205.1 Acidobacteriota bacterium | reverse complement strand
TTCGCTCGAGACGCCCTCCTGGCGGACCAATCGCCTCGCCGGCGACGGCTGGATGGCGGTGGGCGACGCCGGCGGCCTGGTGGATCCAATCACCGGCGAAGGCCTCTATTACGCAATCCGGTCGGCTGACCTGGCAGCCGAGCTCCTCGTTGAGGACAAACACCCGCTCGATCAGATCGCCTCCGTCTACCGCCGCATCGTGTGGCGCGGCTTCGGGGAAGATCTCACCTTGGCTGCGAGCCTGGCGCGGCGGATTTTTCTCGGCAACTTCCTGTTCCGGAGCATCCCCGCGAGAACCGTCCAGTACATGAAGCGAAGCCCTGCGTTCCTGGCCATCATGCAGGACCTGGTCAGCGGCGCGCAGCCTTACCTGACTCTCAGGCGCAGGCTGCTCGAGAACTTGATCAAGGTTCACAGCGAAGTGTGGATCTGGTCCAGCATGGGGCGCTTTCAACCGCGCGGGGTCTCCGCATGAAGCTCCCGGGGCAGTGGGATGTCCTCATCGTCGGCGGCGGTCCGGCCGGATCCCTTTCCGGGTATCACCTCGCCAAGGCGGGCCTGCGGGTGGCGATTCTCGATCTCAGGCGGTTTCCCCGGGTGAAGGCTTGCGGCGGCGGCATCCAGTTGCGGGCCTCACGCTGGATTCCATTCCCATGGAGCAGCGTCGTCAAATCGACGATTCATTCGGCGCAATTCTCTTTTCAGTTTCGCGAGCGGTTTCAGCGAAAGACCACACAGCCGATTGTTCACTGCGTCTTGCGGGCTGAGTTTGACGAGATGCTTCTCAGAACGGCCGAGATGGCCGGTGTTCACGTATTCGAAGGCGTGCGGACTCACAGCGTAATCGCCGCCGCCGATGGGGTTACTGTGCAGACCACCCAGGGAGAGATGCGCGCCCGCTATGTCATCGGCGCCGACGGAGCCAACAGCGTCGTGAGCAGAGTGCTGAACAGCCGGTCCGATTTCTTCTGGCAGGTGGCTATCTACCTCGAGCTCGAGGAAGGCAAACTCACCAGCAGAATTCAGGAGGCCAACGCCATCCGCATTGACCTCGGCTCTCTTCCTTCCGGATACGCGTGGGTGTTTCCCAAAGGCGACCAGGTCAACATCGGAGCCGGCTGTCCGGCGGTGGTCGGAAAACATCTGAAGCAGTATTTCCGCAGGTTTCTCGCGGAGGAAAAGCTCGCTTCCACCAAGGTCCTGGACTCGATGAGCGTGCATGGACATCAATTGCCGACACTGACGTCGAAAACGAAGGTGGCCAAGTCGAATCTGTTCCTGGTGGGAGACGCCGCCGGCCTGGTCGAGCCGCTCACGGGCGAGGGCATCTCGTATGCCTGTCACAGCGCGGAGGCGGCCGCCCGCAGCCTGGTCGATTGGTTCGACCGTCCAGAGGCGGAATTGCAGTACAAGCAGGCCATCACTCAGGAAGTGGGGTGTGAGATCCTGTGGGCGCGCCGCCTGCTCGCCCTCGCGGTCAGCTTCCCCAGAATCTTCTACCGCCTGATTCAGCACCAGGAGTCTCTGTGGAAGGAGTTTTGCGATGTGCTGCGCGGCGACGGGAGCTTCCAGCGTTTGTACCGGGAAGTGCTGGGACCGCTTGCGCATGTCCACGGGCCCATCGATTTCTTCAGCCGCAAAATAGAAGAAAAGCGGCTCCTGGTCTCGAAGTTGTCTGAAGCTCTAGGGAAGGCATGAAGACGGATCGGTCCGAGGCCCTGTTCGAGCGCGCCCGGAAGGTGATCCCCGGTGGAGTCAATTCGCCGGTGCGCGCCTTCCGCGGCGTCGGCGGAACGCCTCGCTTCATTCGCTGCGGCGAAGGCTCTCGCCTGATCGACGAAGACGGCAACAGCTACATCGACTATGTCGGATCGTGGGGTCCCCTGCTGTTGGGGCACCGCCATCCTCAGGTGATTGACGCCCTGAGGGAAGTGCTCGAAGTGGGCACCAGCTTCGGCGCGCCCACCGAGCGCGAGATCGAGCTGGCCGAGTTGATCCGCCAGGCCGTCCCATCGATGGAAATGGTGCGCCTGGTGAACTCCGGCACGGAAGCCACCATGAGCGCACTGCGGCTGGCGCGCGGCTACACGGGCCGCGAGCTGATCATCAAGTTCGAAGGCTGCTATCACGGCCACGTCGACAACCTGCTGGTGAAAGCCGGATCCGGCATGGCGACGCTGGCGATCTCCGACACGGTGGGCGTGCCCGCGAGTTTCGCCGCCGCCACCATCGCGCTGCCGTTCAACAACGCCGACGTGGTGGAACAGGCGTTTCGAGCGCACGGTTCTGACATCGCGGCCGTCATCGTCGAGCCGGTGGTGGGCAATATGGGCTGTGTCCCGCCGCTTCCCGGCTACCTCGAGGCGTTGCGCGAGATCACCGCAAGGCATGGCGCGCTGCTGATCTTTGATGAGGTGATGACGGGCTTCCGGCTGGCCTTCGGCGGCGCTCAGCAGATATACGGCATCCGGCCCGATCTGACGACGCTCGGCAAAGTGATCGGCGGCGGTCTGCCGATCGGCGCCTATGGCGGCCGCGCGGACATCCTCGCGAAAGTCGCTCCCTCTGGCCCGGTGTACCAGGCAGGGACGCTGTCCGGCAACCCGCTGGCGGTCAGCGCCGGGCTCGCCATGCTGCTGTATCTTCAGGCGCATCCGGAAGTCTACAACCAGCTCGACAGGCGCTCGGCGGAGCTGTGCGCCGATCCGCCGGCCGGCATGACGGTGAACCGCGCGGGCTCGATGTTCACCTTCTTCTTCACCGCAGGGCCGGTGGTGGATTGGGAGACGGCCAAGAAGGCGGACACCGCCCGTTACGCGCGGTTCTTCCATTGGATGCTCGAGCAGGGCGTCTATCTGGCGCCTTCCCAGTTTGAAGCGGGCTTTGTTTCGGCGGCCCACACCGGCGAGGACATCACTCGGACGGTGGAGGCGGCGCGGGCCTTCTTCGCCCTCCCGTAACGGCCCACAGCCTCCTGCCGGCAAACCAGCAGACGCCGCAAAAGAACAGCAGGCTCGACGTGATCACCAGGATGCGCCGTTGCCGCGGGAGATAGCGCGCCGGCCCGGGTGTTGTGTCGTACTGGAGCGAGCCGCGCAGCCGCACCGCAACGCGGTTTTCGGCGTCCTGCCGGTTGTCGACGACCACTGCGTACTCGCCGGGTGTGGCCAGAAGCACCCTGAGCTTTCCGGATTGCTCGAGAGAGGTGGAGCTGATCTCGCGGTAGTCGCGGCCGGCGCGCAGGCGGCTCTCCTCCGACTTCGGGATCACGATGACCCGGACGGGCGACGTGGCCTGATATTCCAGCTCCAGCGCCGCCGGACGCGTCTTCAGCGGCAGGTTCAGCACGCGCAGATCGCCTGACGGCACCTGTACGGTGCGATCGAGGTCGACGGCGGAAGCGGCCAGCAGCAGCGCGACGAGCGTCATTGGTGGTGGACGATGCGGCCGCCGAGCACCGTCATCACAACGCGAGACGAGAGGATCTCGGCGGCCGGCGACTTCAAAATGTCCTTGGAAAGCAGAATGAAGTCGGCGAGTTTGCCTGGCTCGAGCGAGCCCTTCTCTTTCTCCTCGAAGGCGGCGTAAGCGGCGTCCAGAGTCCAGCTTTGGAGCGCTTCCTCGCGGCTCATGATCTGGTCCGGCATCCATCCGCCGGGCGGAGTCCCGCGATGATCCTGGCGGGTGACGGCGGCGTAATAGCCCCACAGCGGGTACGGCTGTTCGACGGGAAAATCGGAGCCGTTGGCGACGCGGACGCCAGCTTTGAGGAAGCGCTGCCAGGCGTACGCGCCCAGGACGCGCTTCGGCCCGACACGTTGCTCGGCCCAGCGCATATCGCTGGTGGCGTGCGTGGCTTCCATCGAAGCGATGATCGAGTACTTGCGAAACAGCGGAATGTCGTCCAGCGAAACGATCTGCGCGTGCTCGATCCGAAAGCGCTTGTCGTTGGCCCCGCCGAGCACGGCGGCGTAGGCGTCGAGCACCGTGCGATTGGCGAGGTCGCCGATGGCGTGCGTGTTCACCTGGAATCCGCACGCGGCCGCCTGCCGGGCCACTCGCTCGATCTGGTCGCGGCTCAGAATCAGCAGCCCTCGGTTGCCGGGCTCATCCGAGTACGGCTCCTTCATGGCCGCGCCGCGTGAGCCGAGCGCTCCATCGGCGGCCAGCTTGATGCTGCGCACCGTCAGCGATTCTCCGATCCGGGGGCCTTTCTTCGAATACTCCTCCCAGAGCGGGCCTGCGCCGCGAATCATGGCGTAGACACGCACCGGCAATTGATTCGCCGCGATCAAGGCGCCGTAAGCGGCGATTTCATTGGCGCCAACGCCGGCGTCATGCACGCTGGTGAGGCCAATCCGCGCGCATTCGCGGGCAGCCCGCGCGATGCGCTCTTTGACGCGCTCGGGCGGGGATGGCGGAATCTTCCGCGAAACCAGATCCATCGCCCGATCCACCAGCACGCCCGTAGGGTTGCCTTTGACGTCGCGATGAATGCGCCCGCCCGGAGGATCCTGGGTGGCGGAGTTGACATCGGCGATGTCGAGCGCCTTCCGATTCACCCACGCCGCGTGGCCATCCACGCGCGTCAGATACACGGGATGATCCGGCGCTGCGCGCGAAAGATCTTCGGCATTGGGAAACTGGCCGCCGGGCCAGCGCGTCTGGTCCCACGCACGGCCGCGTATCCATTCCGTCTTGGGCCGCCCGGCGGCTGCCTTGCCCACGGCGCCGGCCACTTCGCTCACCGAGCTGGCTTCCCTGAGATCGAGGATCTCCAGGCTGTCGCCAAGTCCGGCCATATGGACGTGGCAGTCGATGAAACCTGGGATCACCGTGGCGCCTTTGGCGTCGATGCGCCTGGTTTGTGGGCCGATGTGCTTACTTACGTCAGAGCCGACGGCGAGGATGCGGCTGCCCTTTACAGCGATCGCGCCGGCTCTGGGTTGCGAGCGATTCACCGTGTAAATATTGGCGTTCTCCACCACCAGGTCGGCGGCTTGCCCCCACGCGGTTTGCGCCAGCATGGCTACAATGAGAAACATGCAAGACAGTATGGCACACCCCCGCTTAGGGGCCGGGGTGGATCTGCCTGCCTGGAAATCCGTTCTCTCCGTTGCCTTCGCGGTGCTGCTTGCTCTGCTATTCATTGCCGCCGGCGTCTGGAAAACCACGGACCCGTTTGGGTGGGCGGCGCGATTGGCGCAGGCGAAGTTTCCAGGTTCGCTGAGCGTGCCCGCCGCCATGCTGCTCGGCATCGGCGAATTGTTCTCAGCGGCTTTACTGCTGATCCCCCGCTTCCGGCGATGGGGCGCCTGGCTGACCGGGCTGATGCTGGTTGTATTCATGCTTTACGTGGGCTACTGGTACGACGCGTTGCGCGGCGAAGATTGCAGTTGCTTCCCGTGGATCAAGCGCACCATCGGCCCTGGCTTTTTCGCCGGGGACGGAGTGATGCTGCTGATGGCGGTGATCGCCGGCTTATGGGCGCGGCCTTCCGAAGGCCTGCGGGGCGCGGCGATGATCCTGGGCGCGATCGCGGTCTTTGCCGGCGTTTCCCTGGGCGTCGCCATGACGCAGAACAGCGGCGCCAAAGCGCCCGAGTTCATCACCGTCGACGGCAAGCAGACTTCGCTCGCTTCAGGACGCGTGTTCCTCTATTTTTACGACCCCGAGTGCGCGCACTGCGACGAAGCCGCCCGCCGCATGTCGAAGTGGAACTGGAAGGACACGCGGGTCATCGGAATCCCGACGCGGCAGCCGCAGTTCGCCGTCGAGTTCATGCAGACGACGGGGCTCAAAGGCGGCAATTCGCTCGACCTCGCATTGCTGAAAAGCGCGTTTCCCTTCGGCGACCCGCCCTATGGAGTGGCCTTGGAGAACGGCCGGCAGAAGGCGTCGTTGCAGATCTTTGATCAGAGGGAGCCGGAAGAGACGCTGAGGAAGCTGGGATCTATCGAGAGTCACGGCGTGTTGAAATAAGTGGCCCTGAGATCCAACCGCGCATTGCGCACCTTCTCCAACACCACCTTCAGCACCTGGTGGACTGCTTGCGGCCCGCCTTCCGGCATCCGGCCATCGGCGCTGTACATGGGCATGGCGGCCGCGATCTGCTCCGGCGAGTGCTTCTGCATCCAGTCGAGCGTGCGCCGGACGGCGTGGGCCAGCGCCGCGACCTCCCGCGGGTGCTGCTCGATCCAGTTCGCCGGCGCATAGAACACTGCCGCCGGATAAACTTCGACGCCCAGCGCCTGGCGCACACCTTCGCCGGTACGCAGGTCGGCAAGAATCCGCACGTTTCCGGCGCGCCGCTCTAGAATCGTGATGGCCGGCTCCGTCATGATGGCGCCGTCACGCCGATCACAGCTCCTTTCAGATCGCCGATCGAGCCGATCCGGCGGGTGGCCGCCGGAGAAACCACCAGCGCCAGTTGCGCCTGGCCGCCG
>JACQDF010000161.1 GCA_016201205.1 Acidobacteriota bacterium | reverse complement strand
TGCGCACACCGATGTCCACAGGCCGCGGACTGCCGGACCAGATGCGGAATCTGGAAGAAAACATGCGCCGCGTACAGGACCAGATGCGGCTGTTGGGGCTTCCACAAACAGCAGCAGGACTGGCGACGTCACTCGCCGGGTCGCAGCAGCAGTTGCAGGCGGTGGAATTCCAACTCCGCGCCGCTCAGGAAGCTCTGCGCGCGTATGCGTATCAGCAGCCCCAGCCGCCATCTCCGCCACGGCCGCCTGGGGCCGCGCCGTCGCCGTTCCCGGCTCCACCGGGTGTGTTTCCTTCCGCCGCCCGGATGAGTGACGAAGAGCGCCTTTATCGCAGTGGCAAGCTGCACCTGGAGGAGCGCGAGTTTGAGCGCGCCGTCGAGTCGTTCCAGAGGATCGCAGAGAAGAAAACCTCGCGTGCGGACGCCGCCTTGTATTGGAAGGCCTATTCGCAGAACAAGGCGGGACGGCGCACGGAGGCGCTGGCGACGCTCGAAGAGCTGACCCGCGCGTATCCGAACAGCCGCTGGCTGGACGATGCCAGGGCGCTCGAGCTGGAAGTGAAGCAATCCTCCGGGCGGCCCGTGTCGCCGGAGAGCGAGGCTGACGAGGATCTGAAAGTCCTGGCAGTGAGCGGAATGATTCACACGGACCCCGAGCGCGGCATCCCGGTTCTGGAAGGCATTTTGCAGAAGTCCGGCTCACCGCGCCTCAAGGAGCGGGCGTTGTTCGTCCTGGCGCAAAGCCATTCGCCGAAAGCGCGTGAGCGGATGCTCCAGATGGCGCGGGGCGGCGTGAATCCGGACCTTCAAGTGAAGGCCGTCGAGTACCTCGGCTATCAGAGCACGCCGGAGCTCCGTCAGGCGCTGAGTGAGATCTACGGCAGCACTTCCGACACGCAGATCAAACGCGCCGTTCTTCGGGGATACACAGCGGGCCGCGACAAGGAGCGGCTCTTGCAGGTGGCCCGATCGGAGCAGGCGCAGGATCTGAAGCGCGAAGCCATTCGCGGGCTGGGCCACGTGGGCGCCGATGCCGAGCTGTGGCAGATGTACCAGGCCGAGTCCTCCCCGGAAGTGAAGCTCGAGATCCTCCGCTCCATGCCTGGGCGGAAGGAGAATTCGGACAAGCTCCTCGACCTGGTTAAGACGGAGAAGGATCCGAAGCTGCGACGCGAGCTGATCGACCAGTTGGGCTACACGCGCTCTCAGAAGAACGCCGAGGCGCTGGTGGCGCTCTACAATGCGGAAAGCGACGCAAATGTGCGCCGGACCGTGGTCCATGCGCTGCAGCGCCAGGAGCACGCAAGAGGGCTGGTCGAGCTGGCCCGCTCCGAAAGCGATCCCAAGCTCAAGCGCGCGCTGGTCGAGACGCTTTCGAAGATGAAATCCAAGGAAGCGACCGATTACCTGCTGGAATTGCTGAACAAGTAAACACAACGGCAAAGTGTTTGCGCATCCGCTCCCTCACGGTCGCGGCTCTGTTTCTGAGCCGCGCGCGTCAGCAAGCGGTCTCACGCAAGCACTTCACACCCTACGGCGGGCCGTAAAAGCGCCAGCTCGAAGCAAAATTCCAGGCCAGCTTCTGCTTCGTCAGACTGGCCCGCACCATCTCCACCGGGATGCGATTCTCCCGCAGCACGGCATCGTGGAACTCCCGGTTGGTCATCCTGCCGGAACCGACCAACTCGCGTTGGAGCGCGCGGAACTGAAGGCCTCCGAGCAGATAGGCGCTCTGATACAGCGGACCGTAGGTGGAATCAAACGACCGGCGCACCTCGGCGGTGGCATTGTCCAATTCGTGCCCGACGCGCTCACCAGCAGATCGACGCATTGCTGGGGCGTCATCTTCTCCAGGTGAAAACCAAGCGAGAACAGAATCCGCGCACAGCGGTGCATGCGCCAGAACAGCATGCCGATCCGGTTTTCGGGCGATTGGGCGAAATTCAGGTCCCACAGCAGCAGCTCCCAGTACAACGCCCATCCTTCGCCCCAGAACGCCGTGCGGAACAGACCGCGGTACGGCTTGAAGCGCGTGCTCATGAAGCCTTGCAGATTGTGGCCGGGGATCAGCTCGTGGAATACGGTGGCGCGAGAGAAGTGGATATTGTTGCCGCGCATGGACATGAGCTTCTGTTCGTGCGTCATGGCGCTGGTCGGGTAAGACACGATGATGGATTCACCGCCGAGGAAAAAGGGATTGAGCAACTGCCGCTCGGGCGTCATCATCTGCATGCGCCAGGTTTCTTTGGCCAGGCTCGGGATCGTGATCAGGTCGCGCTTGCCGAGGAATTCGATCGCTTCGAGCGCCAGGTCGCGGATGAGCGCCGGCTGCCGGCCGGGCTCGACGTGCTGGTTCTTGACGTGATCGAGCGCCTTATGCCAGTCGTCGCCGAAGCCGAGCTCGCGCGAGGCCTTTTTCATCTCTGCTTCGCACCAGGCCAATTCGCGATCGGCGATTTCCATCAGCTCTTCTGGTGTATAGGGAATCAGCTCATAAGCAAGCTCGCTGAGCAGCGCGTCACGGCCGGCGGGGGCGCCCAGGTAAAGCCGGGATCGTAGGCATTGTAGAACTTGAACCAGGTTGCCAGCGTTTCACGGAGCGACGCGACCAGCCGAGCCGCCTGGTTGGCGGCCGTTTTCTTCACAGCGGGTGTTTTGCCGGCGTCGATCCCCTTCCGCAGCTCCGCAATCTGGCGGCTCAATTTCGACAGCGTTGCCGCTCGGTTGGGCGGCTCCACCGTGTTCATCTTCTGGCGTGCTTCGTCCAGGGCAATGATCGTTTCAGCGAACGGAACCAGCGGAGCGATTTCGGCATCCGACCTGGCGTCGAGGTCCGCCTTGCGGAGCTGGTAGGCGAGCTGGTTGCGAAACAGAATGTAGTCGATGCGGCCGTCCTGGCTCAGACGATCGAAGTCGAGCCTCTCGATGCGCCGCACCCATTCGCTGGAGAACTCCTTGAGGCGGGCGCGCCGGGTCGCGGAGGCCTCGATATTGTAGAAGCGGGTCAGGCTGGTGTGGTCGGCGGTGAATCGTTCGATGTACGGGCGGAGTTCGCTCGTCGATTTGTCAAGATCGTCCGGTCCGTCCTGCGCCAGGACAGCAATGGAAAAAAGTGCGAGCAGTACGGACATGCGGCTCATGGCAGCCGCTTCGCGCGGATCTGGCGGCCCGATTGAAAAAGAACCAGCCCATTGACCTGGCCGGACTCGTCTTTGACGAATTCAATCTGCGCATCCACGGCCTTCAGAAAGAATTTTGTTTCCGATTCAGCGAAAATCTCCAGTCGCGGCTGGTTGGTGGCCTGCGTGAAGATGCGGCCTCCGTCGACCGTGATCGCAAGCTGGAAGGCGGGTACAACTTCATAGGCGCCTGTATATTGAGACAGGATCCTGGAATCCAGCGTGATCTCTTTGCGCTCCCTGGGCGCTTCGAGCATGGGGGCCTTGTACTGCGGCTCCAGCGCGGTCAGGCCGATGTCGTCAATATCCAGGAAGGTGTTGCACAGAACGACGACAGCGCTTTTCTTCTCCGGTGCAAAACCGGCGAATGCACGGTAGCCGCCGGTGCCGCCATTGTGCCAGACGATTCGAGTCCCGAAGCGTTTGAACACGTGCCAGCCCATGGCCATCTCGAGATCGGGCTGTCCCGTCGGCCGCTGGTCCTGCTGCGCGCGGGCAAGCGCTTTCTTGAGCGGCGTATCGATCAGAGCCAGACTGGCGGCCAGCAGCCTCAGCATGTCGTTGGCCGTCGAGCGCAGTGCGCCCGCGCCGGCCAGCGTGGGCACATCCCAGTTCTTCACGGGCTCAAGAGCGGAGTTGTGGCCCGTCGCGAGACGGCTTTTCTGCCCTTCAGACAGCGTCACACTCGTGCTGCTCATCCCGAGCGGCTTCAGGATCCGCTCGGTGACAATTGCCTCATAGCTCTTGCCGGCGCGTAATGCCAGAGCGTGCCCCAGCAAGCCTGCGCCAAGATTCGAATACTCGTATTTCGAACCGACGTCGCGCGTCAGCGTGTATCCGGAAACGAACTGGTACATCTGCTCGACGGTGTAGTCGGCGTAGGGATTGGCCGGATCGGCGGGTTTGAAATTATTCGGCATGCGCGGGAGGCCGGAAGTCTGCGTCGACAGATCCAGCAATGTGATCTGCCTGCCTTCGCGCGCTGGCATGGAAACGGACTTGGGCAGGAACTTCGCCACCGCATCGTCCAGGCTCACTTCGCCGCGCTCCACCATGTCCGCCAGCAGGATCGACGTGAATGCTTTGGAGATCGAGCCGATTTCGAAAACTGTGTCCCCGTCCGGCGGGCGGCCGTTCTCGACCCTGGTTCGCCCTTCGACGAGGATGCGAGCGCCCTTTTCATCCAGCACGCCGACGGCGATGCCCATGGCTTTCCTGGCGGTGCCGACGCGGTTGGCCATCAACTGCCGGATGGCGGCATCGTCGATCGCAAAGAGCGGGAGCGTCGCCAGCAGCAGCGCAAACCGCATGTTATTTCCTCTCATTGGAAGGGCGCAGGCCTTCGGTCGTGCCCAAGCCGCGTTCGAGCCATCCGGGATACCAGCGGAACACATTGCCTGTAAGGCTGCCGATGTAGATTTCGCCGTTCGACGCCGCGTGAATCCAGTGTCCGGGACTCTCCATCGCGCCAAGCACCTTCCCGGTGGCCAGATCGATTTTCATGATGCGCCCCGCCAGCGTGTCGTAGGTGATGTTCTCGATGTTGTTGCGGTGGGTGATGATCCACATTTCGTCTCTCGCAGTGATGAACACGTTCTGTGTGGCTCCCAGATGGTCCCATTGGCGGAGATATTTCCCGTTGGCATCGAAGATCTGGATGCGATTGTTCTCCCGGTCGCTGACGTAGACCGTTCCTTTCGAGTCCACCGCGATCGAGTGCGGCGTATTGAACTCGCCGGGCCCGGAGCCCTTCTTGCCCCAGGCGTTGACGTACTTGCCATCAATGGTGAATTTGACGAACCGCGAGTTGCCGTAGCCGTCGGAGACATAGAAATACCTGCCGTCCGGCGAAAAGGCGATATCGGTCGGGCGATTGAAAGTCTTGTCATCCGTGGCAGGCTTGCCCTTGATGCCGAGCGTCATCAGCAGCTTTCCTTCGCGAGTGAATTTCATGACCTGGTGATCGCCGTTGTCGGTGACCCACACGTTGCCGCTCTTGTCGACGCGCATGCCGTGCGGATTGCCGAACATGCCCCGCCCCCAGGAGCGCAGGTATTTTCCCTTGGCGTCGAAGACGACAATGGGATCGGCTTTCTTGCCGCGCTGGAACACGAAGACCTCTTTGACCTCCGCGTCGGTGGCGACGGCGGAGACACGGCCGAACTTCCAGCCCTCCGGCATCGTGTCCGGCTCTTCACCAAAGCGGATGTTGACACGGTATTTGAGCAGCCCGCCTTCGTGCGGCTGCCAGCCTTTGGGGGTGGGCTGGGCAAGAGCAACCGAGGCAGCGATCGTTGCAGCAAAGACAATTCGGGTAAACATGCGGAGAAATTATATCAATCGGTGAGCCGCCCGTCGCGGGCCAGGCGCATGCGGATGCCGCGCCACTCGATGGTATCTCCCCCCAGGCCGGCGAGCCAGACACAGAACGCCCATAAGTCCCACAGCGGGATCAGCGGGAGCGCAAGGGCAACCGGCGAGCGCATCAGAATGGCGCCGGCCACCAAGCCGGTGAGCATTCGCAGCACAACCAGACCCGCCGCCACAAGCCAGGCGCCGCTCAGAGCCGCCGCCAAAGCCCACAGCCCAGCGTGCGTCACCGGCAGGCCAAGATAACCATCGCCGCGCGAGACGCGGATCGTGCGCGCCCAGCGGAGCTGATGCTTCCAGACGCCACGCCAGGAGTCGTAGCCGATGGCGGAGTCCACAATCAGCTTCGACATCGTGGCTCGTTTGCCCAAATCGCGTGTAAGCCGCCGGGCAAGCTGGTAGTCATCGGCGAGGTATTCGGCGACGGCTTCAAAGCCCCCGATGCGGCGGAGATCTTCAGCGCGGAAGCAGAGCGTCGCGCCAAGGCCGAATTCTTTCACCCCCACCAGCGGCGCCACCAGCGTGCTGGGTGCGAAATCGGCAACGATGCCCAGCGCTTCCCACAGAGCGGGCCATCCTCGCGGAGCCGGCCGGTAGAGGCAAGTGACGACGCCTACGTTCGGATCTTCCAGGGGCGCCACGATGCGGCGCAGGTAATCCGGCGGCACGTGGATGTCGCCGTCATTGACAACCAGCAGTTCGCCGGCGGCGTGGCGGGCAAGCTCGATGAGCGTGCCCACCTTGCCGTTTGGAGTGCGTTCGTGGCTTACGTGCAGAGAAGTGTGCAGGCGCGGATGGGCGCTCCGGAGCCGCTGGACGGCGGAGATGGCTTCGTCGCCGGGGCGATTCACCCCAAACAGGAGCTCGTAATCCGGATAATCGATCCGGGCGTGGGAGCCAATGGCCTGTTCAAAGAACGGATCCAGCCCATGCATCGGTTTAAAGATCGAGACTTGCGGAAACCGCGAGGCGGACCGCTCGCGCGAAACCAGATGACGCACCACGGCAACGAGCGCGGTCAACTGGTAAGCGGCCGCGACGCCGCACACGAGATAGAGCAGCCAGATCACAAAGCGAGCAGAAGAACTCCGGAAGCCACCAGCGTGGCGCCCAGCCAGCGCTGCCAGGCGACCGGCTCCTTCAAGACAATCTTCGCCAGGAATGTCTCCAGGATGTAAGTCGCCGCCGTCGCCGGCACGGCGAAACTGAGATCGGCGATGCTGAGCAGCTTCAGAAAGGAGAAAAATGAAACAGCCATGCAGGCGACCGCCAGAATCAGCAGACGCCGCCGCAGCAGGCCGGTAAAGAGGCGGCCAAGCGCCGAAGGGCGGAAATCCTGGATCTCGCCCTGGCGCTTCATTTCGAGCGCCTGGAGCAAGTCGCTCAGCGCCGTCGCCGTCACCACGGTCGCCACCAGCAGCCACTTCATCGAGCATCCCTTCGGGTGGAAGGCATCGTCAGCCCCACCAGGATGGCGCCGGCCACAATGAACGCCGTGCCCAGCCAGCGCTGCCCGGTCACCTGCTCGTTGAGCAACCACTGGCCCATCAGTGCATTGAGCGGATAGCCGATGGCGGTGACCGGAAGCACGAAGCTCAAGTCCGCCCAGCTCAGCAGCGTCATGCGGGAAAGCGTCCAGCCGATCAGCACCAGTACGCCGGTGAACACCCACGGGCTGAAGATGCCGGCAGCCGATTTCATGCCCAGGGTGAGAAACAGGTTGCCGGATACGTTGGCCAGAATCACAACCAGGGTGACGAGCGCCGTTTTCCAGACAAGGCGGCGGGCGATCATTCGCCTGCGATGGCCGCCACGGCCGCCCGGTGCTCCCTGACGAACTTCTTGCGTTTCGAGCGCAGGGCCAGGTACTCGCGTGCCTCTTTGTACAGCCGCCGGCGCTCTTCGCCGTTGAAGATGGCCTTGCGGACGACGCGCCAGACAGCGCGAGGGCGGAAATAATATTCGCCGTAAAAGCGCTCGACCCAATCCACCAGCTCTGCCTGGTCGAGATTCTCATAGCGGATGTTGGGGAGCTGGTGACCCTGCTCGTCGGTCATCGAGTCGATGGTGATCAGGCCGTTCTCGGTGACGTAATCGTAGAACTCCGTGCCCGGATAGGGGTGCGCGATCGAAACCTGAATGGTCTCGGTGTCGAGCGACTTGGCAAAGTCGATGGTGCGGCGGATGGATTCGCAGGTCTCCCCCGGCAGGCCGACGATGAAATCGCCGTGAACGGTGAGCCCCAGCTTGTGGGCGTTTTCCGTAAAGCGGCGCGCCATGTCGAGCGTTGCGCCCTTCTTGATATTCTTCAAAACCTGCGGATCGCCGGTTTCGTAGCCAACGATCATCAGCCGGCAGCCGGCCTCCTTCATGGCCTTCAGTGTGTCGTGATCGGTGGTGACGCGCGAGGTGCAGGACCAGGTGAAGTTCAGCGGCCCCAGCTTCTCGCAGATCTCGAGTGTGCGCTTCTTCTGGTAGTTGAACGTGTCATCGTCAAAGAAAATCTCCTTGAGACCGGAGAAGTTCTCGAGCGCCCATTTCACTTCATTGGCGACGTCGGTGGCCGAGCGAGTGCGCCACCGATGGCCGGAGTGTGTCTGCGGCCAAAGGCAGAATGTGCATTGGGCGGGGCAGCCGCGCGAGGTGTACAGCGAGAGGAACGGATGGAGGAGAAACGGCACGTTGTAGCGGCGGAAATCGAGGTCGCGCTGGTACACTCTGGTCACCCACGGCATCGCGTCCAGGTTCTCGACATAACCGCCTTCCGCGTTGTGCCGGATGACGCCGTTCCGGCGGAAGCTGACGTTGGGAATCTCTTCAAGGGGCGTTCCCGTCGCATACTTCACGATAGGGTGGTCGAATTCCCGGCGCACCACGAAATCGATGGCCGCCGTCGTCTGCAACACCTTTTCCGGCTCGACGGTGACCGGCGGGCCGACGAAGCAGACCTTGAGCTTCGAGTTGACGTCCTTCATCATCTGGGCCATCTTGACGTCCACCTCGAATCCAGGCGTCGAAGTGAACAGCACCAGAAGCTCGAAGTCCTTTGCCATGGCGACGGTCTGTTGGATGCTGATCTTGTGCGGCGGCGCGTCGACAACTTTGCTGTCGGGGAGCATCCCGGCGGGATAGCAGAGCCAGACGGGATACCAGTAGGATTCGATCTCCCGCGTCGCAGGCCAGCGCGAGCTGGCGCCCCCATCAAAACCTTCAAAGGAGGGGGGATTCAGGAACAAAGTGCGCATGAGTTGTTATGAGATTGTAGCGTAGCCCTGCCGGCTGCGCAGCCGTTACTCGGGGATTCCCAGCAGGGCCGCCTCAGAGGCCAGCACGTCGAGCTTGGTGAAGTTATTGAAATCAATATTCACTTTCGCTTTGCCCCAGAGGCGCGTCTGAACAGTGCCGGTGGTCTGTTTGGGGACCGCAACCCCGTCCCTGATCTCATAGGTCCGCACGAAATCAAAGGACTTGACAAATACCGAGGGGTTCTTGGACAGGCGGCCCCCCTCGCGCAGCGGCAGGCAAGTATCCCTGTCGAGCCACAACTCGCCCTTGAAGGTGCCCGCAAGCTTCTTCTTCGGAGTGAGTCCGAACACATGCACCCTGCCGTTCTCCTTCTCCTGAACCCCCTTGTACTTGAACTTGTAATGCTCGGGAGTAATCGAGGGGGTGGACTGGGGGGTGGCTTCGACTTCGGCGGCCAGATACCTGGCAATGAGTTCCTTTTTGACGGTGTTGTCCCCTTCGAACCTCAACAGATCGTAAGTGATTCTTCCCAGGCGGGAAACCTGCCGCAGGGCGTGCAACTTGCCCTTTTTGTTCAGCCTGGGGATCTCCGCTGATATCTCCACTTCCATCGTCACGCCCCGCAGGTTGCGTGCCTGCGTTTCGGTGGCGTGCATGTAGCGGTCGAGGATTCCCGCGCTGGCGGGATCAGGACCGTCCTCGGAGGCGAAGGACAACTGCCAGACGGCCGGGGTCAATAGGAGCAGCAAACGGACGCAGAGCGACAAAACGACCTCTTGATCGCGGGCGATATCACTATCAAATGTATCAGTAGCATGCCGGAAAAAGCAAACAATATTCCGGGGCGATTGGGCGCTCAGCCCCGAGCGGCGCCAGGTGTTAGAACGCACTCATACCGCAACTGGGGTGAGCTGGTAAACCCGGCCCAGTTGGCCCGCCCTCCTGAGATCGCCCCTCCGAAGCGCCTCCCGGACCTCATCCAGTTTCCGCGTCGACCGCGGCGGCGTATAGGCCCTCAAGCACGTACTTGGTTCGACGCCGTGTACTCATGACTTTCTCCCAAGGAAGCAACGACTGCCGGGGAACTGGCGTTGGCGGGGATGCCCCACGGGACGTGGATCGGCTGCCCGTCTTGATCCCGCTGCAAGACCAGGACACACGGCCCCTTGTGATACCTCGGATACTCTTCCACCACGATACCATCGTGGACGCGCTCATAGATGTCCCTGACCAGGATACCATCGGCTGCCAGCTAGCTCGTCATAGCCGTCTTCGCCGCTCTCGTCGACGATGCGTGCTTCGTCTTCGTCAAGCCCTCAGACTATGGCCGCGCCACCCCCGACGTCACCATGCCTCGATAGGGCACCTCAATGGCAATCCGCCCCTTCCACTGCTTCAATCGAGGCTCTCCGACCGACCAGTGGATCGCGTTGATCACCAGCCGCTGGAACGGTTCGACGCTGAAGTCTTCCGGATGGCCCAATGTCGTAAAGAAAACGCGCCCGCCGTAGCTGTTCTTCCAAATCCAGGCGACGGGGTTGTCTTCGGCGGGCTTGTTAGGGTTGATGCACTTGCCCGTCAGCAGGCGCTCGGCGCCGGCTGGGGGCCATTTCGGCAGGACGCGGTACAGCCATGAGCGGACGTGAAAAGAAGGCGCGACGCCCTGCAAGACAGGATGCCTGGCAGCCTCAGCAATGATGCTGACGTCGGTGCTGGCCTGGTGGCCGAAGTGCGTATGGCCGTCGGCGCCCCAACCTGGCGGAGCGCCGAACGCTTCCGATGCCCATGCATTCCAGCGAAACAGCGGGTGGCCTTCCGGATAGCGGAATGCATGAGAGCTGGTGCGGAACCCGAACATGGGCTTGCCTGCCTTCATGTAGCGTTCGATGTGCGCGACCTGCTCGACTGCCAGCTTTAGTAGAATGAGAGTCGCCTTATGGCATGGGTGACTTATGGCATTCTGGCGCTGGCTAATCCGGATGTTTAGCTGGGGTTTGGGTGAGGGTGTGCATGCCCAGCCGACTCCCCAAGTCTCGACGAATCAAGCGGCGGCCAAATCCGCAGCGGGTGTGCTTCAGTGCATTCTTACTCTCAAAAAGAACAATGCCGATTGGGCCACGATTTGGCAAACCCTCAATCCTGATGGAGATGTTGAAACACAAAGGCTGTTAGTAGAACTACGTGGACCCCATATGTTTGTGCCACACGTTGCGTTGAATGTGCTGGAATTGGGTTGCAAGCGTGTGCTGCAGTTCGATCCAAGGGCCAGCAGGGTTGCCGCACTTCGCTCCGCTATCCAAGAAAGTGACCCATTCGTTCGCTGAATACGGGGTAGAGGCAAGGATTCT
>JACQDF010000148.1 GCA_016201205.1 Acidobacteriota bacterium | reverse complement strand
GCAGCGACGCTGGGCAGAGAAGCTGGATCTGGGGCGGTGGATGCCCACACTTCTTTCATCTAGGAAGAAATCTAGACTAAAGGCCGATGAGCAGCCTGCGGCGTGAACAAAACATTGCTAGATTTGCGAAAGTAGGGCTAGCGCTCACCGGCGACGGTGACAATCTCGTGCTAGGCTGAAGACCAGATGGCTGCGAAGACGGAATCGAAATCACAGCGCTCTCGCCCTGCCGACGACAAAGGCCGATTGCCATTCATGACCGGGAAGGATCTTTTGGACTCTGGACTCATCGGCATGTGGAAGAATCGGGAGGAGGCTCTCGATTCGGCGGCCTTTGCGCGCAAACTGCGCCGGCTGGCGTCCAGGCGCAGATCCTCCTGATCGTGATTCTGCTCGACACAGATGTGATGGTGGACCTGCTGCGAGGGTATCCTCCTGCCGTCGCTTGGGTCCAGTCCTTAAGAACCGAACACTTCACTTTGCCGGGCTACGTCGTCCTGGAGTTGCTGCAAGGCTGTTCGAACCAGAAGGAGACAGACCATCTCCTCAACGCGATCGCCAAGTATCGCGTGATCTGGCCTACAGCCCGCGACTATAGCCGTGCACTCGCGGATTTCGCGGTGGCGCGCTTGAAGCAGAAGATCGGCATTCTCGATGTGCTGATCGGTGAATGCGCAGTCGGCCTGAACCTGCCTTTGCACACCTTCAACGTCAAACACTTTGCCCCGATCCCTGGACTGCGAACAGTGCAGCCCTACGCGAAGAAGACGCGGTAACCTACTGTCCCGGCGGCCGCGGACCTGCTGGGGAAAGGACAGACGCCGTTACTCGCCCCCGTCCCCGCTTACGCGCAGCACGGCGAGGAAGGCTTCCTGCGGGATCTCGACCCGGCCGACGCGCTTCATGCGCTTCTTGCCCTCCTTCTGCTTCTCCAGCAGCTTGCGCTTGCGCGTGATGTCGCCGCCGTAGCACTTGGCGAGCACGTTCTTGCGGATCGCCGGGATGGTTTCCCGCGAGATGACCTTGGCGCCGACACCGGCCCGCGCAGCGCCACCTTCGGCAAGGTCACGGGCAAAGGCAGCGAGCGGAACATCCAGTTGAGCATACGCTATTCGTTCTGACGGCCGCGAGTTTCCTCAATAGAACAGGTACTTGCGCCACTGCTCGTCGCTTTTGGCGAGCAGGCGTATGAGGTGCCGGTTGGTGTGCAGGCTGAACGGCCGGGGCGTCCGGTGCAGCTTCATGCCGGCTTCTTCCGGCGTGCGGCTGCCCTTATTGTTGTTGCAGGGATGGCAGCAGGCCACCAGGTTCTCCCACGAAGTTTCGCCCGCGCGCGATCGCGGCACCACATGGTCCAACGTCAGCTCGCCCGACGGAAGCGCACGCCCGCAGTACTGGCAGGTGTAGCGGTCGCGGAGCAGGATGTTCTTGCGGGAAAGCGAGCGGCTCTGATGCGGAATGCGCCGGTATTCGAGCAGCCGGATCACCGAAGGCAGGCGAAGAGCCTGACGCGGCGAGTGCACACACGTGGGTGCGTGTTCCTCGGCTGAGGCGACGCCCTTCAAGACGAGCACGATGGCGCGCCGCGCGGCGCACACGTTGATCGGCTCGAAACTGGCGTTGAGCACCAGCACCGGGCTGTGCAATCGGTCCAGCATCACCTTCCCCCTCGAGAAGCGGCGAGTGCCCGGCCCGCCGGCTCGGGCAGGGAAATTCTTCGATCGGCGCGCGCCACCGTAAGTACGGAAACATGCCGCGCGCCTGCCCGCTTTAACACGGCGGCACACGCCGAGGCGGTAGCGCCGGTGGTGAGCACATCATCCACCAGAAGGACCCGGCCTCCCTGCACGGGGCCGGCGCGGCGAACGGTAAAGGCATGAGCGACATTTCTGCGACGCTCATGCTGGCTGAGGCCGGCTTGTGGCGGCGTCGGCCTGTTACGCCGCAACACAGCGGCCATTTTGAGGCCTGTCCGGCGAGCCAGTTCACGCGCCAGCAGCGCCGACTGATTGAAGCCCCGCGCCCACCGGCGCCGCCAATGCATCGGCACGGGCACGATCCAGTCAAAGCGATCCTCTCGCGGCAGCGCGACCGCAAGGTAGCCGGCGAGCGGCCGCGCCAGGGTTTCGATGCCCGTGTACTTGAACAGATGAATCAGCTTCCGCAGCGTGCCGTCATAGAAGCCGTAAGAGTAAGCGAAGTCAAAGCCGTTCAGCCCCCGGCGGCATAGCCCGCACAGGCCCGCTTCATCCAGGGGGTGCGGCGTCAGAAACGGCGTCCTGCATGCGGCGCAGAAGAAATCCGCACTCAGCGGCCCCGGTTCCGCGAGACAGCTTTCACACACAGGGTACCGCCGGACTTGCACCAGCGGCGTTTCACAAACTCGACAGACGTCCGGGTATACTGCTGCAAAAAGGCCTGACCAGGCCTTTTCGAGAGAGAGCGCAGAAGGAAACGCTGAACTTGGCCATCTACTCGAGAAGATGCACCTCCCGAACCAATAGTGTACAACAGAGGAGACAGCATGCCAACTCGACGAACTTTTCTAGCAGCGGCCGGCGGCGCTCTGGCCACTCGAAGCCTGGCGGCCGGACGAAAGCCGAACGTGATCCTCATCTACGCCGATGACCTCGGTTACGGCGATCTGGGATGCTACGGATCAAAGCTGCGCACTCCGAACCTGGACCGCATGGCGTCGGAAGGGATGCGATTCACGAATTTCCTTTCCGCAAACCCGGTCTGTTCCCCGTCGAGAGCGGCTTTGCTGACAGGCCGATACCCCACTCGTGTGAGCGTGCCCCGTGTGCTCTTTCCCCAGGACAAGACGGGACTGCCGGACAATGAAGTGACCATCGCAGGCATGCTGAAGCCGCTCGGCTACCGGACCATGTGCATCGGGAAATGGCATCTGGGCCACCTGCCGCAATTCCTGCCCACCAACCGCGGCTTTGATGAATACTATGGAATTCCCTACAGCAACGATATGGATCCGCCGGTGGTGCTGCACAGCACGCCGGGCAAAGTGGAAACCGTCGAGGAGCGGGCCACGCTGGAGACGCTGACGCCGCGCTACACCGAACAAGCCTTGCGCTTCCTCGAGCGGAGCAAGGATGCGCCATTCTTCCTCTACATGCCCCACACCTACCCGCACATCCCGCTGGCCGCCTCGCCGCGATTTCGCGGCAAGTCCAGCCACGGCATCTATGGCGACGTGATTGAGGAGCTGGATTGGAGCGTGGGAGAGGTGCTGGCGGCGGTGAAGAAGAACGGTCTGGACAAGGACACGCTGGTGTTGTTCTCTTCCGATAACGGTCCCTGGTATCTGGGCAGCCCCGGCGGCCTGCGCGGGCGCAAGGGGACCACCTACGAAGGCGGTGTACGGGAGCCATTTCTGGCGCGTATGCCGGGCCGCATTCCGGCCGGAAAGGTGTGCCACGGGCTGGCGTCGACGATGGACATCCTGCCGACACTGGCGAAGCTGTGCGAGGCGCCGCTGCCGGCCAATCCGCTGGATGGCATCGATATCTGGCCGCTGTTGTCGGGCCACAGGCAATTGATCGAAAGGGAGGCGCTGCTCTACTTCGATAACGTCTACCTGCAATGCGCACGCTGGGCCAATTACAAGCTGCACATCGCCCGCTACAACTCGGCTGTGTACAGCCCGGCGCCAGCCGGCGGGCGCGTCAACCTGCCGTTGCCGAAGCCCGAACTTTATGACCTGGGCACGGATCCCGAGGAGAGCTACGACATCGCTCCCGAGCGCCCGGAAATCGTAAAGCGGATGCAGGAAAGGATCGCCCGTTTATTGGCCGGCTTTCCGGAGGACATCCGGCAGGCGCACGCCCAGACGTTTGAGAAGCCAACGACGGGCTCTACGGCTGCGGTTCCACGCTTGCGGCAGCCCTGAACACGCGCTTCAGCCAGGGCTCGATCACTTGGCCCGCCTTGGAGGGAAAGCGGTGGCTGCCCGGCAGCAGGTGGAACTCGACGTCGGCGGCCCGCGTGCGCAATTTCCGCTCGTAATCCGCGGTGACGGAGGGCGGAAAAAATTCATCCTCCTGGCGGGCAATATGCACCAGAGCTGCTGAAACCCGGGTGTAATCGCCGGTCTCGAAATCCTTCGGCACACCGCCGCAGATGCCGATGACCCCGCCGATCTCGGCCGGACAGGTGGCGGCAAAGCGGTAATTATAGCCGACAGGCTGCGAAAAGCCGATGAGAATCGTGCGGACGGCCGGTATTTGAAACCGGTTTTCCAATTCGCTACGGACGTGCCTCACCATTTCGTGGTGCAGACGGATGCTGGCGGCGCCGTGGTCGCGCGTACCCCAGTTGTAGCCGATCTGGGAGCCGGCAGGGCTCTGCTGCAAATAGAACTGGTTGGGCGCCTGGAGAGAAGCGACCAACTGATTTGGCCCAAGGGCCTGTAGAGCCAGCTCCAGCATGGTTCGAGCATTCATTCCGTAACCGTGCAGCGCGAGGAAGAGCAAATCGTGGGGATGAGGGGGCACATGCAGCAGGTAATGGCACCGAACAGGCAAGGAGAAGGCATGGGTTTCAAACGGCGGGGCAGGCGGATTGGCTTGATTCTCCATGAAGTTCTTAGCCTAACAAGCCGATAGAGGAGGGCGAGGGCGCCGTTCCGCGAATTCCGGCTTGCAGGCTGATGCCGGTATCGATAACATCTTTAGATACAGGGAATTGGCCCGAACCGGATAGGAGAGGGAAGGTGGAGGTAGAAAAACAGCTCGCGATCCTGGATCGATCCATTGCCTTGTCGCGTGTCGGCGGGGACGCGGAGTTGCTGCAAGAAATGGCGCAGCTCTTCCTGGAAGAGTTCCCCACGCAACTGGAAGCCGTTCGCGCCGCCGTCCATGCGCGGGATTCCAAGGCGTTGGAACGGTCTGCTCATAGTCTGAAAGGCTCGGTGGGTAATTTCGGCGCCGCGGCCGCCCATCAGGCCGCCCTTACGCTGGAAATGCTGGGACGAAAAGGCGATCTGTCGGAAGCCGACATCGCCTATTTGCGGCTGGAAGTGGCTTTGGACCAACTTGCCCCCGAGATGCACGACCTGGCTCACAACGAATCCCGGTAGCCTTCTTCGCCTGAGTCGATCGCTCCAAGACCGTGCCCTTCCTTCCGGAATGCTATAGTGTCAAGTTCCCCTTATGAATTCCTGTGAGCCAGCGGAAATTGTCTGCGCGCATAGTCCGGACTCGGATGACGCCTTCATGTTTTACGCGCTGGCAACCAAGAAAATCCGGTCCCGCCGCGTCATTTTCCGCCATGTTCTGGAAGATATCGAGTCGCTAAATCGCAACGCAACCCAGGGGTTGTATGAGCTGACCGCAATTTCCTACCACGCCTACCCTTACGTGGCGGACAAGTATCTCTTGATGGCAGCCGGCTCGAGCGTCGGGGATGGCTACGGTCCCATTCTTGCTTCCGCGCGTCCGCTTGCGCCCGAGGAGATCAAAGGGAAGCGGGTGGCGATTCCGGGTATGATGACATCCGCCTACCTGATGCTCAAGCTGTATGAACCGGATTTTGAGCCAGTCGTCATCCCGTTCGACAAGGTTCTTGACGCGGTGAAGGAGCAGGCCGTGGATCTTGGCCTGGTGATTCATGAAGGGCAGCTCACTTACGCCAAGTCCGGTTTTCACAATGTTGTGGATCTGGGACGGTGGTGGAAGCAGCAATACGGGCTGCCGCTACCCCTGGGCGCTAATGTGATGCTGCGGTCGCTCGCTGACGAGGTTCAATCGGAATGCTGCCGTCTCCTGTCGGAAAGCATCCGCTATGCGCTTGACAACCAGGAAGAGGCGATCAACTATGCATTGCAGTTTGCCCGCGACATGGACATCCCGATGGCGCAGAAGTTTGTCGGGATGTATGTAAACCACTACACGGTGGATTGTGGAGAGCAGGTGCCCATCGCCGCACAGAAGATGCTCGACATGGGCTACGAGGCGGGCCTCATTCCACGCAAAGTGAAACTGGAATTCGTTCGTTGAACGTCCAAATCTTCATGCGGGCATTTGCGCTTCTTTTTCTTGCGGCGATTGCCGGAAACGCGGAGGATGACGCCGCCGGCAGGAGCGAGCGGGCACGGGCGATCCGGGATTGGGCCGGGGAAGGAGCCGCCGCCATCCCGAAGATCGAGCCCTATCTCGAGGATGGCGATGCGGAAGTGCGCTGGGAAGCAGTCCGGGCGATCTCTCAGATCGGAACGCCGGCCAGCATCGAGCCCTTGATCAAAGCTTCGCGGGACACGCAGCCCGCGATCCAGATTCGCGCCACCGACGGGCTGGTGAACTTTTATCTTCCCGGGCATCTGAAAACAGGCTGGGCCACCACTTTCCGGAAGGCAGGCACGGCGATCAAAGGCCGGTTCACCGACACCAACACGGATGTGGTTCCACCGCACGTCACACCCAGGGAGGACGTAGTGGACGCGCTCGGCAAACTGGCGCGTGGCGCTTCGAGCATGGAAGCGCGAGCCAATGCAGCCAGAGCCTTGGGGATTCTGCGGGGACGCCCGGCGTTGCCCGATTTGTATGAAGCGTTGAAGTCGAGAAACAGCCTGGTGCTCTATGAGTCGCTGATCGCCATCCAAAAGATCAGGGAGATCCAGGCGGGCCCAAGATTCCAGTTCCTGCTGCGCGACCTGGACGAGAAGGTGCGGATCGCGGCCATCGAGACCACCGGAATTCTTCAGAATCGGGCGGCCATGGCGGACCTCGGAGAAGCCCTCGAGCGGGCGCGCTCGATGAAAGTGAAACGCGCCGCGCTGACTGCGCTCGCCATGATGCCGGACGAGCAAAACCGCGAGATCTTCGGCCGCTATTTCTCTGATCAGGACGATGGCCTGCGCGGCGCCGCTGCTGAAGGTTATGCCCGGCTGCGGGCGCCTGGCGACCTGCCGGCGCTCGAACGCGCCTTTCAAGTGGAAAAGAAGACGGGCCCGCGGCTGTCGGCTGCCTTCGCAATCGTGATGCTCGGCAAGCACGAATGGACGGAGGGGAGCGCGCTCGCGTTTCTCCTCGAGACGCTGAATTCGAAATCGTACCGCGATTCGGCGCAGCCGCTGCTGATCGAGCTGGCCCGACAGGCGCCGGTCCGCCATGCGATCTACTCAGTTGTGCGGGACACGCGGGCGACGAAGGAGCAGAAGATCCGGCTGGCTCAAGTATTGGGGGAATCCGGAGACGCGGACAGCCTGCCGGTGCTCGAAAGCCTGGGAAACGATGCCGACCCGGCCGTCGCCCAGGAGGGGGTAAGAGCGGCCGGGAACTTGAGGGCCAGACTGCCCTGATGGGCCTCCAACCGCTCCCTTAACGGTCGCGGCTCGGAAGCGCTTTCTGAGCCGCGACCGTGAGCAAGCGGTTACTTCGCTCTCCGCTGCTTCTGCTGACCGACGCGGATCTTGAAATGCTTTTGCTGGGACTCCTGCCATGCCTTCCAGTCAAACCGCTTGGCCGCGTCCGCTGCAAATGCGGACGGGTCAGTGCCTTTCGGCAGGACTGCCATGATGGTGGCCACCTGTCCGCTCTCCGGATTCAGTATCCGGAACCGCTTCACATTCGGGATGCTCATAACATTCTCATGGTAACAAAATCATGCGATTGCACGCCCTGAACGCCAGTTGCTAAGGTCGATTCGATGCATCATCCTTCTTCAGCGGGCCGCCGCCGGGTGCGGGTGCGCCGTGTCGATGAATGCCGGACGCTCGAAGATCTGTTTCTGAACTGCCTGCCGGCCTTTGGCGGCGCTCTCCTGCGACGGATCTACTCGCTGCTCGATGAGGCGATCGGCCTCGAGTGCCCGCTGACTATCTCGATCTCAGGGCCGGTGACTGTCTCCGGGCAGCACCAGGCCTGGCTGATCCCGCTGCTGGAGACCGGCTGGGTGGCGTACCTCAGCACGACCGACGCTGTGTGCTACCACGACGGCCATCGCTCGCTGCCCCAGCATTCACAGGACCCTGTTTTCGAAGTGCCGATCTTCGGCGATGACGCCGCGCTGCGCGACGAGGGAACCATCCGCGTCACCGATCTGGGATTCGCCGAGCAGGTGCTGCTCGACCAGGATGTGCATCTTTCGGCCCTGCTGCAACGGCCTGAGTTTCAAAAGAAGATGACTGGAACCGAGTTGCGGGATCTGCTGGGCCGCTGCTACGGAGAACAGGAGCGGAAGCTGGGAGTCACCCCGGGTCTTCTTTCCACCTGCCACCGGCTCGCGATCCCCGTTCTGGTGGGCGCTCCGGCCGACGGCAGCGTATTCCTGAACTCGATGAAGCTGTGGGCGATGCGCAACGCAGGCCTGATCGAGAACCATGCCTTCGAGCTGGATCTGCATGCCGAGGTGTTCGAGGCGTGCGCCTACCATCGTTGGGGTCTGCTCGACCACCCCGTGCACAAGCTGGCGACGCTGATTCTCGGCGGCGGCGTGCCCAAGAACTACAATCTTCAGCCGGAGCCGGCGCTCGGGCAGGTGCTCGGTCTCGCGGACATTCGCGGCTATCACTTCGACGTGCAGATCGTTTCCGCCCCGGTGACGGACGGCTCGCTGTCGAGCTGTCCCCCGGCCGAAGCTGTTACCTGGGGGAAAGTGGACAAGGAGAGCTATCAGAAGACGACCGAGAGCCTGCAAGCTGACTACTCGATGGTGATGCCCTTCCTGGTGAAAGCGCTGCTGGACAAGCGCACGCGCTTTGCCGGCCTGCTCGAGTCCTTGGGCGAGGAACAACTGTTCGGCAGGCATCCGGAAGCGCGCGGCTATCTTCGTTCCCCGGACGGTTACCGGCTCTTTGAAAAGCGGGAAGAGCTCTGCCGGAAGCTGCTCGGCGATGTCGGGCAGAACCGCGAGTGGCTGCTCAAGTCCATCGCCGAGCGGTAGTTGCCGGAGTCACTCGCTCAATGCCGCCAGCAACGCCCCCTTCGCCGTCGAGTACAGTGGCTCCCGCGCCAGCCGGATCTCGGAAACCGGCACCGGGAACTCGGCCGCCTTGAGCGCCGCCTCGAAGCGATCGCGAACCCCTTTCGGGATCACGCTGCCGCCGCTGAGCACCAGCGGAATCGGCCTGCCCAGCCGTGGCATGGACTTCGAGGCGCTGAACGCCTCCTTCATCCCCGTCACCAGGGACTGGACCATGTCCTCGTAATAGACGCTCAGCACCTGCTGCATCTTGTCGGTGAAGTGACCATTGAAGTGGAACTCGTTCTCCTTGGCGATGCGCACCCGGGTGGCCAGCTCGCCTGTCGCCTGGGCGGTGCTCAGATCGATATAATCCCCTGCCTTGGAGATGCTGAAGCTCAACACCGGCACCGACAGATAGGCCAGGCAGACGTTGCACAATCCGCCTCCACAACTGATGCCGATGCCGGTGTAGTTGGAATCTTCCAGCTCGCCGTAGACCACTGCCAGTCCCTCCGTGATGCTGTGTGCGTCGTAGCCCATGGCGCTGAGCATGTTGCGGAGCGTGGCTTCGTGATAAGTCGTGTTCTCGGTTGAGCCCAGCGGCGCGGCCGGCATGCTGAAATACAGCTTTTGTCCCTTGCCCTGCTCGTCGCCAAGCACGCTTTCCAGGATCGCCTCCAGTTGTGCCTCGCTTTCCGGCTCGCCGGGATTCAGTAATCCGGCGCGCATGGGACGCCGTGTCTCTCGACCGAGCAAATCGGCAAACCGCTCCGATTCGTTGCCATGCACCACCAGATCGGCGCCTTGTACATGGTAGGGGACGTTCTCTTTGGCAAGCACTCCTTCCGTGATCTTCGAGTATGGAATCGAGATGAACGCATTCAATTGCGAGCGGTATCGGAGTTCGTCGCCTGGACGCTCAGCCAAAACAACGCGGCTGGTGCCGACATCCAGGCCGAAGGCTTGTGCGGACGGAGCCGACTTCATAAGCTCTCCTTCCTTTGCTGTTTCTGCAGTTCGATCGTTTCTTTGTATCTGCGCCGCAGGGCAGACCGGTATTCAGATACTTTCAATCCCTGAGCAATGGCCGCCTGCCGTACTCCTTCTTCGGCCAGCAGCAAACCCTTCCAGATTCTTTGTTCAGAAAGCTCGACAAACATGTGGTCGTAGGTGAAACCGAACAACACCAGGCTTGGCGCGGGCTGTGAGTAATTGTTGGGCAGCCCCATGGCGGCAAACGGGAATCCTGTCGCCCAGTCCGTGTGAGCTCCGATGCGGAAATTGTCCGGGTTCACCGACACCTGGGCGTGCGTGATGCAGTTGGCGCCCGGAATGCGGTATTTGCTTCGAAGCATATCGGTGAGCACGCGTGCGGCATGCACCTGGGCCTCGCTGATCGCCTCACCGGCTTTCTGCGGACGCGTTTGTGCTTCGAAGGCGATCGCCAGAAAGCTGTGGTTGAGGTTGACATACACCCACTGGTGGTCCGCCCAGATGGACCACCCGGCGTGGTCTGCCGCGCTCGATTCCTCCACCACCCGGTGGACTCTTCCGAAGCGGTCCACCAGATAGTGGTAGCAGCGGTTCCTCCGCACGTAAGAGAGCAGGTTCAGTCCGAGCCGTTTGAGCGCCGGGTTTTGAGAGGCTTCAAACGGCACCAGATCGCTCTCGGTTGTGTGGTAGACGATTCCCACAGGCTGGGTCCGGGGCGGGCCATTCCAGACCGCCGGACTGCTCCATTCTTCCGGTTTGTTTCGCGGCAACGGCACGAACTCCCTCGGCTCATGCTTTTGCTGTCCGCGAGTCTCGATGCGCAAGCCGTTGCTGTACACCTCGTAATCCTGATTCTTCTCCACCTGCCAGATCTCAGGGAACTGCTCGAAGCGAGCGGGCTGCGCTGCCCCGGTGAGCAGCGGAATCGTGCCGGTTGCGTTGGTGACGCTCGGCGCCGGGACGATCATGAGCGCAAGCGCCACCGCCAGCGCCAGCCGGATACGGTGCGGCCCGTTGCTGCCGGCCGGTCTGGGAACCGTGCGCCGCAAGAATCGGAGCCGGGCTATCGGATCCGCGATCCGGCGCGCACGCCACTCGAGCAGCCATCCGGCCGCTTGCCGGAACCATCCGACTCTGCGTCGTGGGCTAACCGCACCCATTGCTGATCGAATTCCTTTCGAGGCCCCCGGCCTGGACGCCACTACGGACGTATTTGTTCCCGAGCGAATAGATCGGGAGAAACGCGCTGGAACCTTAGGGTCGTCCTAAGGTGTTTTTCGAAGTACTCAAGCGATTCGCGTACACGGCGCTAAGGCGTCCCCTTTACCGCTTGCCCTCCGCAAACGGACTCGGCTTGGACGCCGCTTGCGGGGATTCCGCTGTCAGCCCGCTCTGATTCAGAATCACAATATCCACCCGCCGGTTCCGCGCCCGGCCCTCCGCGGTTTCATTCGTATCCACGGGAGCCGTCTCCGCGTAGCCCACCACGGCCAGCTTCTGGCGCGGAATCTCGAACCTGCCGTTTAGTAATTCCAGCATCGCGATACTGCGCGCAGCGGAAAGCTCCCAGTTGCTGCGGAATCGCGAATTATGGATCGGCACCGAATCCGTGTGACCCTCCAGGCGCACCGGATTGGGCAACTGTCGGATCGTTTCCGCAATCTTGCCGATCGTCGGGTAGGCCGGCGCCGATATCGTGTCGTCCCCCGGAGAGAAGAAGGCCGCTTCCCGCAGACTCACCACCAGCCCGCGCGAGGACATGTGCACCTGCACCTTGCCGGTCTCAATCTCCTTCTTGAGGGACTCATTCAGGAACTTCTGCGACGGCAGCAGCTCCGCCACTTTGGCCGGCGTCTTGGGTTCCTCGCTGCCCGTGCGGGCGCCCCCGGGACCGCGCATCATCGCGTTCCCTTTCCCCTTGTCATCCGCCGTCCCGCCCAGAATTCCGGCAATCGCCGATGCGAACTGGTTCTGTTCGAGCGCCTTCTTCACCGACTCGGAAACCTGGTGCGCTTTGCCCTTGTCCGTTTGTGAGCTGGCGAACATAACCACGAAGAACGCAAACATCAGCGTGATGAAATCGGCGTAGGAAACCAGCCAGCGTTCGTGATTTGCGTGCTCCGGGTAGCCCTTCTTCCGCGCCATAGACTAGCTCTTCGGTGGCTCCTTCTTTTCCTTCTTGGGCGGCTCGGTTTGCGTGTAGGCCTCCAGCTTGCTCCGGATCAGCTTCGGATTGAGCCCTTCCACAATGCCACTGACGCCTTCCAGCATCATTTCTTTCATCTGAATCTCCTGCCGCGCACGCGCTTTGATCTTGCCGGCGGCCGGCAGAAAGAAGAGGTTCGCCACTCCAACTCCGTACACGGTCGCCACAAAGGCAACGGCAATGCCATGGCCCACCTCGTCAATGTTGGCCAGGTTCTTCATCACCTGGATCAGCCCCATCACCGCCCCGATGATGCCCACCGTCGGCGCATAGCCGCCCGCCTGCTCGAACACCTTCGCCTCCGCATCCGCGTGGTGCTCTTGAAGCTCGATCTCGAGTTCCATCATTTTTCGCAGTTCCTGCAAATCTGTTCCGTCCACCGCCAGCGTCAGCGCTTTTCTCAAAAACGCGTCGGGAATGGCGGCCGCATCCTGCTCGAGCGAAACGATCCCGTTCTTGCGGGCCTGGGTGGCGAACTCAATGATCTGTTCGATCACCGCCTGGGAAGACAGCGCCTTCTGGAAAAACACATCCGCCAGCCGCTTGAGCGCCCCGCTAAATGTTGCCAGCGGACAATTCAGCATCGTCGCTCCGATGGTCCCGCCCAGCACGATCAGCGCCGCCGTGTACTGCGCGATGTCCGAGAGCCGGCCGCCCTCCAACAGCAGCCCCCCGAGCACTCCGCCTAGCGACAGCGCCACCCCCGCCAGCGAGGCAACGTCCGGCTTCTTACCTCCTGCTTTGCCCGCCATCGCCGGCGCTCACTTCCCGGCCGCCGGCAGTTCAACCCGCGGCGGCTCGACTGCCTGCCGGGCCACCTTACGCCGGAATTCGATCACCCGCTCGACCACCTCCTCGGCTTTCTCGAGCACCACCAGTTTCTGCCTCGTGGTCAGGCTGATCACCGTATCCGGCGTCACCTCAATGTGTTCAATCAGATCCGAATTCAGGTAGATCGGGACATGGTTAAGGCGCGTCAGCCGAATCATCGCGTACCACCCGTCCTTCCCCTTATCGGCGAAGTTCCGCTTTTCGTGATCAGGGGTGCGCCGGGGGGCGCCTATCCCAGGATTGCGAGGATGGCCTTAAGCTCTTTGCGGATATCCTCTATCGAGGCGGCGGGTGTAGCTCCCCTGAAGAGGTCCGTTTGCGCCTCTGGCGCCGGCGTCGCTTTCTGCCTTCGCCCGCTGTTCTTGGACGACGCCTTGCTGGCCGCGGTTCCGCGATGGTGCAGATAATTGCGGGCGCCTTCGATCGTAAAGCGCTGGTCATATAAGAGCCGCTTGATCTCCAGCACCGTCTCGACGTCCTTGCGCCGGTACAACCGGTGCCCGGTCCCCGATTTCTTCGGAGCCAGTTGCGGAAACTCTGTCTCCCAGAACCGCAGGACAAATGGCTTCACGCCTGCCAGCCGGCTCACTTCCCCAATGCGGAAGTAGAGCTTGTCCGGGATCTCTGGCAATTCTACTGGTACGACGGGGTTGGCCATCATGAATGTACTTCTCAGCGCACGGAGCGGGGGGGCACTTTCAATCCTACGGAATCCTTGCTGCGGCGTCAATCAAGATTTCATCCGGCTTTTTCGAGCGTCATCGGCCCCGCCAGCACAATCGCGCCAAGTTGGGCTGCCCTGACCGCACTGGCAACGTTTGGGCAAAAGTCGGTAGCGGCACGCGCAAGGTGTCGCTCGCCATTGACGACAACGCCTGCGCGAGCTACCTGGCGGGGCCGGCGTACTTACCGTGCGGGCATCACGGGTAGATTGCGAACCTGCCCGGACGGCATTCCCGTCTCCAGCACCGTCCCGGCGATCCTTGCGCCCGGGGCAGCGGCCAGTACCGTGACGGTGCCCTGAAAATTGTCCGTGTTGGCTGATGGGAACAGTTCAGCCAGCGACCTGGTGAGCTTGCCTCCAGGCGGCAGGTTTTCGATCCTCTGCTTGGCGCCCGTAACCTCGCTTCCGGCAAGGTCGCGCAACAGCAAGTCCAACGGGACCGCCGTATGGCCAGCGTTGAGCATCGTGATGGAGGTGTCCAGCCCGTCCGCTTTGCTGCGCCTGACCACGGCGCTGAACCCCTGGGGGAAGGCTTTGCTCTCTGCAACGACCGCTTCGGGCAGGTTGGATTGCCGGAGCCGAACGAAGCCGCCGACACGGCCATCCGCGGTGACACGGACGGAGCCGGAAACCGCACCGCGCTGGCCATCGGTGGTGAAGGTGACAACGCCCTCGGGCGCAATGCTGAAGTCCATGCTGCTTCGGTCTCCGAAACCTAAGAAACCAGTCGTCAATGGCAGGCCGCTCTCATCGAAGAACTCGGCCCGGCCTTCGATCCAGGCGGTGGTTGAGAGATTGCTCAAGACGAGCTCGGACGTCACTGCGGGACCGTTGAGAAACGGGGCGAACAGGAGCGGCGCGGGAGCGGTGTCCAGCCGGACGATGTTGCCGGAGCTGCCGTCGGCCGGATTGTCATGTACGGAAACGACGTCCAAGACGCCGGCGACAAGGTTGTCCTGCACACGGACGTCTCGTATCCGGTTGCCCGTTGCTCCGGACACGCCTCCCGCCAGGGTGATGCCGGCCATATCCGCGAATGGATCACCCGCAAGCGCCGGAGGCCGCGCAACCTGGTTGCACCAGATCTGCACGTTGGAGATCTGGTTGTCGGCAGCGCGGGCCCAGCCGCCAGTGATGTTGATTCCGATGTGCCCGTCCGCGTCAATCTCGTTCTGCGAAATCCAGACATCTCTCACCTGGCTGCGCATCCCTCCGTGCTGACCTGCCTGTACCGAGACCCCTCCGCCCCACGGGAATTGCGGCGGTTGGACCAGTTGAACGGTGTTTCCCCGGATGACGACACGCGATATCTCGTTGGCCTCCGTCGGCCTGTCGACCGTGCGAGCTGAGGCGACTAAGCCGATGCCGCTGGTCACGTTTCCAATGATGGAGAGGTCTGTGATTGCGTTGTTTCGCGCTCCGCCAAAACCTGCCTGGGCGCCAATGCCCGAGCCCTCGATCACATTTCCCATGATCAAGACGTTGCGAACGACGTTCTCTTCGGCGGCGGCGCCTGGGATGATATTATCTGCCGTGCTGATGGCGACGCCGCCCCCACGCACGCGATTGCCAATGATCCGGACGCCATCCACCAGGTTTTGACTGCCGCTGAAGCTTGCGTAGACAGAGACCGCCTCGATCGCGCCAGCGATGGTGTTGTAGGCGATCAGCGTATCGACGGCGCGGTTGCCGCGGTCCTCCGGCCCGGGCCCGATCGCCAGCACGATGCCTCCGCCCGATAATCGGTTGCCAACGATCCTGGTTGCTTCCACCAGGTCGCCTTCGGCGCCTAGCCAGAACCCGATGCCTACAGACTTTGCCTCGATCGCGTTGCCTGCGATGAAAGTGTTGATCCACCGATACCCAGTCCCTGAGCCAGCTCGATAACCGCCTGCAACACCTTGCTCGACTCGCCTCATCACCAAATTGCTGACGGTGTTGTCAGTGAAAGTCTTGTTCCCGGAAACCAGCGGCGCCAATCCCACGCCTACGCCGAAATCTTCCACCGCGAGCGCGTGAAGTGTGTTTCCACTCGAGGCGATCTCCAAACCGAACCCGCCCCTGCCCCTGACCGTAACATCGGGGTTCCCATCGCCGTCGATATCGCCGTTGATGGTGACATTGCCGCCTTCGAACACGAGCCTGTCACCGAGGAGGATGGACGCGCCCTTGAGGTTCCGGTCAAAGCGGATGGTGTAGACGCCGCGCTCGTTGTTGGTCGCCGTGACCGCTTCACGGAGCGAGATGCCGTCGGGACCCGGACGGGCCAGCAGCGCCGTCACGCCGGAGACGTCGCCGTTCACGACATCCGAGCTGTTGGTGACGGTGATGACCGCGCCCCGCTCGCGCAAGACAAAGGTGCGCGCAACTTCGGGCGGCTGTTGTTGGTAAGGCCGCGCGCCGACCTCGCCGCAGTACACAGGCAGCTTGTCGGCGGCGAAGGCGACGCTTGCGGCGCAACTCAGGCTCAGCAGGACAACTTGAGCGACACGGACGCTCGGGCGTGGGGACAACATCGATACACCCCCGGATCGAAGGCTGAGTACGAGGAAAGCATATACCATAAAATGACAACCATGAGACTTCGGCCCCTCATCACTGTCCTGGCTGTCCTGACTGCCCTGCCGGTTTGTTGCGCGGACTGGAATGCGCGGCTCGCCGCGGACTATCTCGATGGGAGACAAAAGGAGTGGTTTGCCTGGAAGCAGGCGGCGGCCTCGGGTGGTCCTTGCGTGTCCTGCCACACTGGGATGACGTACCTGCTGGCCCGGCCCGCGCTCCGGCGGGTGCTCGGCGAGAACCAGCCCACCCGTTACGAAACAGGACTGCTGAGGGGACTGCGCGCCAGAGTCTCGAACAAAGAGCCAGTGGCCTCACCGGCGTTGGGCGTCGAGGCCGTACTCTCCGCCCTGTTTCTCTCGCGCGAGGACGCTGCGATCCCGGCGTTTGAGCGAATGTGGTCGCTGCAAATACGAGACGGCAACGCAAAGGGCGCCTGGGCGTGGTTCCAGCTTGATCTCGATCCGTGGGAAACGCCGGATTCGCGGTTCTTTGGGGCGTCGCTGGCGGCGCTGGCCGCTGGCGCTGCGCCGGCTGCGTACCGGGATCGGCCCGAGATTCGAGAACGCGTCGCCCAACTGGCCTCGTACCTGGGACGCGAGCGGCAGGGGCAACCGCTCCACAACCGGCTCACCGGGTTATGGGCCGCCACGACGTTGCCCGAGGCGCTGCCGGAATCCATGCGACAGCCCCTGATCGACGAAGTCTGGCGGAAACAGGAAGCGGATGGTGGCTGGACGTTAGAAGCGCTCGGGCCATGGAAGGAGCATTCGGCGGCGCCGCGTTGGACGGCAAGCAACGCGTATTCCACTGGCTTTGTTGCGTTCGTATTGCAGAAAGCGGGCGTTGCCCGGTCCCATCCGAAGCTGAGCCAGGCTCTCGATTGGCTCAGATCGCATCAGGATCGCCAGTCCGGCCACTGGAGCGCGGACTCGATGAATAAGCGCTATGAGCCCGGCTCGATGCCCGCGCGATTCATGCGAGACGCGGCCACGGGATTCGCCGCGCTGGCCCTGCTCGAAGCCGAGCCATGAAATCCAAAACGGCGCCCGCCGCGTATTGAGTAGTGATACGATTTCAAGAACCGTGCTACGCATTCCCCAGCCCGTACTCATTCTGCTTGTCGGCGGTCTTGCCTGCGCCCAGCAGGCCGAAAAAAAGGCCCCCGAAGAGAAGATCGAGCTGCCCAGGATCCACACCAGCATCGTCATCACCGCCTCGCCGGTCGAGCCATCCGTCGACTACCGCAACGCGGAACTGTTCCTCGAAACTTTGTTCTCCCGCGACGACCAGGTTTTCCACCAGTTGAACGCGGGCATCAACGCCGGCCAGCACGAAGGCGGAGGCAAGTCGATCGAAGTCCGCCGCTTCGGCTTCAACCTGGACCATGGCGGCGTCAGTGGCGGCCTCAAGATCCTGGTCGACAACGTGCAACAGAACCAGACGACGCAAGGACACGGCCAGGGTTATCTGGGCTCGCTCAAGAGCATCTCGCCCGAGCTGGTCGAGGAAGCGCGGATCATCAACGGCCCATTCAGCGCCGAATACGGTGATTTCAGCGGCCTCGGTGTAGTGCATATCCGGCTGCGCGAGTCGCTGCCCGACGAATGGACTGCTCGCATCCAGGGCGGCTCGTTCAACATGAAGCGCGGCTTTCTCGCCTTCAGCCCCGGATGGAAGAGTTTGGATTCGCTCATTGCCTACGACGGTTCCTACACCGATGGGCCGTTTACCAAGCCGCTGGGGTACCGGCGCGACAATGTGACCGCCAACGTTACGCGGCGTCTGGCGGCGGGACGCAGTTTCGCCGTCAAAGTGAACGGCGGGCGGAACGAGTTCAACTCCTCCGGCCAGATCCCTTTACACCTGGTGGATGCCGGGCGCCTCGATCGCTTCTCTTATCTCGATCCCGGCGATGGAGGCGTGGTGCGCGCTGGAACCGCGGCGTTCTATTTTCGCCAGGAAAAGCCCAGTGGCGCGGTCTGGAAGATCGACGGCTTTCTCGGCCGCTCGCTGTTTGACCTCTACTCGAACTTCACCTTTTTCCTGAACGATCAGGTGAACGGGGACGGCATCCAGCAGCACGATTCCCGCTTGCAGCAGGGCGCAAACGTGCAATACCTGCGGCCCCATCGCACGTTTGGCCGGATGAGCGTTTGGCCGGATGAGCCTGTTCACCGCCGGCGGCAACTTCCACGGCAACCAGATCAATGTGGGCCTTTACCCTCGCGTCCACCGCACTCCGCTCGGCGTCGCCACGCGAGCCAACGCGAACGTCACCAGCGGCTCCGGCTACGTGCAGGAAGCATTGAATCTTGCCGCCAACAAACTCCAGCTCACCGGCGGTTTGCGGTACGACGCGTTCCGCTTCGACGTGCGGGATCGTGTCGGGCCCGCGTCGAGCAACGTCGAGTCCGCCGGGCGCATTCAACCGAAAGCCGGCCTCGCCTACACGCCCAGCCATCGGCTGCCGCTGGCGCTCTACGCCAATTACGGCCGCGGCATCTCTTCCTTGGATGCGCGCAGCATCTTGCAGCGTCCGGACGGCGCGCGCGTCGCCACAACAGATTTCTATCAGGCCGGCACGTCGCACCACTTTCACGGCTTCGCGTTTGCTACCGATGCGTTCTGGATCGACCGCTCCAACGAGCTGGTCTATGTGGCCGATGACGGCTCGCTCGAATTTCTCGGCCCGAGCCGTGCTTACGGCTTTGAAGCCAAGGCATCGGTCGAGCTGACGCGCCGGCTCAGCGTGAGCGGCGGTCTCACCAAAGTGCTGAACGCTTACTTCCGCGGCACAGAGCCGCGCGTCTATGTGGACCGTGCGCCGCACTTCACAGCCAATGCGGGCCTCACGCTTTCCCGCTGGCGCGGCTGGAGCGGTTCGGTGCGCATGCGCACCATCAATCACTACCGCCTCAGCGGCCAAGATTCCACCATCCGCGCGGCGGGCCACACGGTCTTTGATCTCAGCGCCGTGCGCCGCATCCGCCGCAATCTGGATTTCAACTTCTCGGTCGACAACTTCACCAATCGTCTCTATTACGAAACGCAGAACTACATCGCGTCGCGTCCCTATGCGGGCGGTCCGGCATCGTACGGCATCCACGCCACGCCCGGGTATCCCGTCACCTTCAGCGTGGGGCTGACGTTCCGGTGGCACAGTCATTAGCCCGTGATGCATACTGGGCGCGTGAGCGTCCTCGCCGGAGTTCATCCTGTCCGCGAAGCCCTGCGCGCCGGCCGGCCGCTGGACCGCGTCCTGATCGCCAAAGGCGCCGGCGGCCCGAAACTCCAGCAGATCGTGGACCTCTGCCGCCAGAAGGCGGTTGCGCTGCGCTTTGAGCCGCGCGACGCGCTCGATCGCATCAGCCACAGCGCGGTTCACCAGGGCGTGGTTGCGATCGGCTCGCCGCAAGGCTATGCATCGCTCGAGGATGTCCTCGGCTCCGCCCAATGTCTTGTGCTCCTTGATGGCGTCGAAGATCCGCACAATCTCGGCGCGATCCTCCGCACCGCGCATGCCGCCGGCGCGGACGCAGCGCTGATTCCCGAACGCCGCGCCGCCGGCCTCTCGGAAGCCGTCGCCAAGGCCGCCGCCGGCGCCATCGAGCATTTGCCGCTGGTCCGGATCGGCAACGTCCGCCAGACGATGGATCGCCTGAAGGATCGCAACTTCTGGATCTACGGCCTGGATGAGCGCGGGGAGCGGGACTACGACCGCACCGACTACGCCGCCCCGGCGGTATTCGTTCTCGGCGGCGAAGGCAAAGGGCTCCACGAGCACGTCCGCAAGCAATGCGACGTCGTGGTGCGAATTCCCGTGGCGGGGGCGATCGGCTCACTCAACGTCAGCGTGGCGGCGGGCGTGGTGCTGTTTGAATGGCGGCGCCGGCAGCGCCTTCCGCGCGAAAGGACGCTCCGCTCGTGATGCGCAAAGTCGCCGGCTGGAGTCTGGTCGCCGCCAGCGGCTACGCCGCGCTTTCCTACATCGCTCACCGCAGCGTCTACTTCCCGATGAAGTATCCGGGCGGCTGGTGGAGCCAGCAAACCGCCCTCGGCGCCGAGGATGTCTGGATCACCACATCCGATGGAGTCAAGCTCCACGCGTGGTGGATTGCGGCCCGCGAATCGCAACTTGCGACGCTGTTTCTTCACGGCAACGCCGGCAACGTGACGCACCGCATCCACGCCATCCGCGAGATCAGGGACGCCGGGTCAAGCGTGCTGATGCTGGATTACCGCGGTTTCGGAAAGAGCGAAGGCTCGCCCGGCGAGAGCGGGCTCTATCGCGACGCCGACGCTGCTTACGAATGGCTGCGCCAGCGGGGATTGGATCCATCGCGGATCGTGATTCACGGCGAATCGCTGGGCACTGCTGTCGCCGTTGATCTCGCCTCTCGCAACCCTTGCCGTGGTTTGATCCTCGAAGCGCCCTTCCCTTCGGCGCGCGCCGTGGCCGCCCGGGTCCTGCCTTTGCTTGGCCCTTTGCTGGTCTGGGGCTTCGATTCGAAAAGCAAAATCGGGCGCGTTCACGCACCGCTCCTGGTGATACACGGCGACCGGGACGAAGTGATGGATGTGAGCCTCGGCAAAGAGCTGTTCGCCGCCGCCAATGAGCCCAAGTCGCTCTGGCTCGTCCCCGGCGGAGGACACAACAATCTGGTGGAAGCGGCCGGCGCCGGGTACGGAAGGCGGCTGGCGGAGTTCTGCCGGCTTCGGCCGTAGATGCCCGGATGAGGTTAAATCTTCCAGCAGATCAGCTTCGACTCTGTCATCTCTTCGATCGCGTATTTGGGACCTTCGCGGCCGGCGCCGCTCATCTTCACCCCGCCATAGGGCATCTGATCCACGCGGTACTGCGGGATCTGGTTGATCATGAACCCGCCCACGTGGATCTTGCGCGCGGCGGTAAACGCCTTTTGGATATCCCGGGTGTAGATGCCTGCCTGCAAGCCGTAGTCGGATGCATTCACCAGCGCAATCGCCTCGTCCAGCGTGCGGTAGGAGTTGATGCCGGCCACCGGGCCGAAGGCTTCGCGGCAGGAGATCTGCACGTTGGCAGGGACATCGGCCAGCACCGCGGGCTCGATGGTCGCCCGTGTGCGCCGGCCGCCCGCCAGGAGTTTGGCGCCGTGCTGGACCGCTTCTTCAATCCAGCTTTCGACCCGCTCGGCCTCCTGCTCGGTGATCAGCGAGCTGATGTCGGTCGCATTGTCATGGGGATGGCCGAGCTTCAGCTTGCGAGCGTGTTCGACAAAGCGGTCGATGAACTCGCCACGGATGTCCTGGTGCACGTAGATGCGCTGCACGGAGATGCAAACCTGGCCCGAGTGGGCGTAGCTGCCGGCGACGCAGCGCGGAACGGCGTCCTCGAGATTTGCGTCGTTCTCGATGATGACAGCGGAGTTGTTGCCGAGCTCGAGCGTCACCCGCTTCAGGCCCGCCAGATTCCGCAGCCGCAGGCCGACCTCGGCGCTGCCGGTGAAGGTGATCATCGCAATGTCTTTGTGAAACACAAGCTGCTCGCCGATCGAGCCTCCGGGGCCGGTGATCACATTGAGCGCGCCTTTTGGCAGGCCGCATTCGCTGAACAGATCGGCCATCATCACCGCGCTGATCGGCGTCGAGGACGCGGGCTTGTGGACCACGGAGTTGCCGGCCGCCAGCGCCGGGCCGATTTTGTGCATTGCCAGATTCAGCGGGAAGTTGAACGGCGTGATGGCGGCGATGACGCCCAGCGGCTCGCGCACCGTCATCGCCCAATGGCCTTTGCCGGCCGGAGAAGCATCCATCGGCACGACTTCGCCGTGCAGCCGGTGCGCTTCTTCGCTCGCAAACAGCAGCGTGAGCGCCGAGCGGTCGGTCTCGATGCGCGCCTCCTTGAGCGGCTTTCCGGATTCCGAGCTGATTGCCCTGGCGAATTCTTCTTTCCTCGAAAGCAGCTTTGCGTGTGCGCCGCGGAGGATGGCGGCGCGCTCATCGAGAGTCATCTCACGCATCACGGGCGCCGCTGCGGTGGCCGAGGCGACGCCTGCATCCACGATCTCCTTGTCGGCCTGGAAAATGGTGCCGACGGTGCTGCCGTCGTAAGGAAGCTGAACGTCTTGCGGGTGCGAGGAGCGAACAGGCTCGCCGCCAATGCGCATCGGATATTCCATATTGGTATGCTAACGCGGGCGCAGCGGCCCGAACGTATAATTCTCCTCGACAACTTTCCTTGCGGCATCCAGCACGGCGGTGGCGACAAAGCGCGGCGCGGCTGGATCGCCGAAGCGAAGGTCCATTGCCTGAACGCGCATGCCGCCCTCCGGCTTGTCAGCGGGCGTCACCTGGAAGAAGGGAAACTGCGAGAAGCGCAGGTACCGGACGAAGGTGTCCGTGTTCCGCGCGACGTCGAGTGCGTGCGAGGGCTGCGGAGGGTAGAAGGTCGCGCCTCCGGTCGGATCAAAGGGAAGCAGCAGATTCATGCGATGAAGGATGACAAAGCTGCTCCCCTCGACAAGGCCGGTCCATTGCAGCGGGTTTGCCAGGTGGGGAAAGGCAGCGACACGGCGCGCAACCTCGCCGCGATAGAGATGCGAGTTCAGCGTCTGAATCGCACGCTCATGCAGAGCGCAGCGCGCGCCGCTGTAAAGGATCACAAACATCAGCCCGAAAACGGCCGCGCCTTGGCCGGTCCCGGATCTGGCGCCGATCTCCGAGCTGACCAGCCGGGACAGCGCCGGGCCGGCGATCGACAGCAGCAGCACGCCCCAGATCGAAAGGTCGACGATGTTGAGGACATCGAGCCGCCACATCGTGTCTTCAAACGGCAGCAGCAGGCGGATGCCGTACACATTGCTCCAGTCCATCAGCAGATGGGACAGGACGCCGATCAGGGCGGTGAGGACGGCGCGGAGCCAGGGAAGCGGCTTGCGTCCGGCCAGGCGCAGCAGCACGGCGGCAGCGGCCGCCAGCAAAGGCGCGGCGGCCAGGGAATGCGTGATGCCGCGGTGGTGATCGAGGTAGTTGAGCACGCCGCCGAACCGCGTCACGATGTCGGCATCGGGGAGGTTGACCGCGATCAACAGCAGCGGCGTGGCGCGCGGACACCAGCGGTTGAGCCCGGCGCGGGACAGCATCAGGCCGGTCAGCGTGTGGGTGAGGTTGTCCATCTCTTCCTCTCGCGGGCGAGATAGTCGGGCGGGAGCAGCAGCGTGAGCGCATCGGGGACGATGCGGAGCCGCGCGGGCAGCGTGCCGCAGTCCTCGCCGTCGAGTTGAACGTGCACGGCGTCCCCCGGCGCCGGCTCCAGCAGGAGAGAGCCGGTCTGGAAGACAGTGACGCCGGACATGCGGGTGGCGGTACGGGTGAGCACGCCGAGAAAATACTTGAGGTAGCGGAAGGGACTGGCGCCTTCAAACAAGACCACCTCAAAATGATTGCTAAGCAGGCTGGCGCCGCCGGCGATTTCGAGGTCGCCGCCGTAGTTGCGGACGCGGCTGGCGAGAGCAAAGCTCGAGCGGCGCGCAACGCCCTCCGAGCGCACCTGGAATTCTTCGAGCCGCCGCGCCAGCAGCCGGAAGGGCGCGATCCAGTAGGCTGCTTTGCCGAGCTTGTTCTTGAGCGGACCGCTGACGATGGTGACGACATACGCGTCCAGTCCGGCGCCGGCCATCAGCAGGAAATAGCGCCGGGGCGCGCCGTTTGCTTCTTCGAGCAGGCCGAGGGCGACGCGGGCGGGCTCGAGCTCGCTGAGTCGCGCGGCCGCGGGCAGCGGCTTGCGCCCGAGACCTGTTTCCATCGCCAGCACATTGGCGGTGCCGGCGGGCAGAACGGCGAGCGGCGTTTTCGCGCCCGCCATTCCGTTGACGGCTTCGTGGATCGAGCCATCTCCGCCCATCACCAGGATTAGCTCATCGCCCGAGGAAACGCAGTCGCGCGCCAGTTGAGTGGCGTGGCCCGGCCCGGAAGTGCCTCTGGGCGTCACCTGATGTCCGCCGTCCCGCAGCACGCGGATCACCTGCTCCAGCAGGCGCTTCCGGCCGCGCAGAAAACCGGCATTGGGATTGTAAATGAGCGAAGCTCTCTGGTAGCCGATACCTGCCATAATAAAACGTTCATGGCCCATTCTGTTGCGGAACAGATCGGGAAGCTGAGGGCGGAGCTTCGCCGCCATGAATACCTGTACTACGTCCTGGATCAGCCGGAGATCAGCGACGACGAGTACGACCGGATGATGCGGGGTCTTCGGGAGCTCGAGCAGAAGCATCCGGAGCTGATCACGCCGGACTCGCCCACGCAGCGGGTGGGCGGAAAGCCGCGCGAGGGCTTCGTGAAGGTGCGGCACAGCTCATCGATGCTGAGCCTGGACAACGCACTTGACGAAGGCGAGTTGCGCGACTTCGACCGGCGCGTGCGCGAGCTCGTCGGCGGCGCCCCGTACCGCTATGCCAGCGAGCTGAAGCTCGACGGGCTCTCGATGGCGGTGCATTACGAAGACGGGCTGCTGAAGCTGGCGATCACGCGGGGAGACGGCGAGGAAGGCGAGGACGTGACCGGGAATGCGCGCACGATCCGCGCGCTGCCGCTGCGCGTGGAAGCGCCGGCGCCGCGGTTCGAGGTCCGCGGCGAGGTGATCATGCTGCTCAAATACTTCGAGCAGTTGAACGCCGAGCGCGAGCGGCAGGGACTGCCGCGGTATGCAAACCCGCGCAATTCGGCGGCGGGCAGCCTGAGGGTGCTCGAGCCGCGGATCACAGCCTCGCGCAAGCTCGACTATTGCGCATACCTGTTTCTGGTGGACGGCAGGCCCTATTACAGGAGCCATTGGGAATCGCTCGAGGCGCTCGCCAGGCTCGGCTTCAAGGTGAATTCGAATCGTGCGCTGTGCGGTGATGTGGACGAGCTGCTGGCGTTTTGCGCGAACTGGGAGCAGCGTCGCGACGAGCTTGGCTACGAGATCGACGGCGTGGTGGCCAAAGTCGATTCGGTCGCCCAGCAGGATGCGCTGGGCTGGACGTCGAAGGCGCCGCGCTGGGCGATCGCCTACAAGTTCGCCGCCCGCCAGCAAGAGACGATCGTCGAGAACATCGAGGTGCACGTGGGACGGACGGGAGCGCTGACGCCGGTGGCGCACTTGCGCCCCGTGTCTGTCGGCGGCGTGACCGTGTCGCGGGCGACGCTGCACAACGAAGATGAAATCGGGCGGCTCGATGTCGAGATCGGCGACACGGTCGTCATCGAGCGCTCGGGGGATGTGATTCCGAAAGTAGTGCGCGTCGCCTGCAAGGGCAAGAGCCGGCGGCCGTTCCGCATGCCGAAGCAATGTCCGGTGTGCGGGGGAGACGTGGTTCGGGCGGAGGGCGGAGCGGCCAGCCGCTGCATGAACACGAACTGCCCGGCGCGTTTGAAGGAGTCCATCCTTCATTTCAGCGCCCGCGGCGTGATGGACATCGACGGCATGGGCGTAGCCCTGGTGGATCAGCTTGTCGATCAAGGGCTGGTGAAGAGCGTCGCCGACCTGTATGACCTCACGGCCGCTCAGTTGATTGAACTGGAACGCATGGCCGAGAAATCGGCCGAGAAGATTCTCGCCAACATCCAGCGCTCGAAGCAGCAGCCGCTGGCACGCGTGCTGAACGGACTCGGCATTCCGTTTGTCGGCGAGCGAACAGCGCAGATTCTCGCCGATACATTCGGCGATCTGGACAAAATCGCGGATGCCGGTGAGGAGACTTTGCAGACCGCCGAAGAAGTCGGCCCGAAGGTGGCGGAGAGCATTGGCCGCTTTTTCCGTGAATCGCACAACAAGGCCCTGGTGGAACGGTTGCGGAGGGCGGGGTTGCAGTTTACCCACAAAGCGCGGCCGGCGGAAGGCGGGGCGCTGGCGGGCAAGGTGTTCGTGCTGACCGGAACTCTGCCCGGCATGACGCGCGAGGAAGCGAAGGCGAAGATCGAAGCGGCCGGTGGGAAGGTGACCGATTCGGTGAGCAGGAAGACGAGTTACGTGGTGGCGGGGGAAACTGCCGGGTCGAAGCTCGACAAAGCGCGGACGCTGGGCGTGGCGGTGATTGATGAGCGGACGCTGATGGAGATGGTGGGCGGGTGAAGACCATTGCCGGCGCGCTGACTGCATGGGGTCCCTTTGGGCTCTTCTTCCTTTCGATCTTCGATTCGGCCGGCATTCCGCTGCCGGCGGCGGTGGATGCGCTGCTGACAGCGACGGCGGCGGTGAATCCACGGGAGGCGTACTTTGCCGCGTTGCTGGCGACGATCGGATCCGTCATCGGCAGCATGGCGCTGCTCTGGATCGCGCGCATCGGCGGCCAGGCGTATCTGGACCGCCGCACCGGAAGCGGCCGGGGCGCGAAGTTCCGCCACTGGTTTCAGACGTACGGCCTGGTGACGGTATTCATTCCGGCCCTGCTGCCGATTCCGATGCCGCTGAAAGTGTTTGTGATCTCAGCGGGCGCGCTGGGGGTCCGGCGGCGGCTGTTTCTGGCGGTGATGCTGGCGGCGCGCATCCCGCGCTACTTCGGACTGGCGTATCTGGGATCGCAGCTTGGCGAGCACACGATGAGCTGGCTCGGAGAGCACATGTGGCAGCTTCTGGCATTCAGCGGCGCGCTCGCGATTCTGCTGATCCTGCTGATCAGGCTACAATCTCGCGGATCACGGTCCCCGACACATCCGTAAGCCGCATGTGGCGGCCGTTGTGGAAGTAGGTGAGCTTTTCGTGGTCGAGCCCCGCCAGATGCAGGATGGTGGCGTGCAGATCGTTGATCGACTTGCCGCCGGCGGCGACCTTGTAGCCGAATTCGTCGGTTTCGCCGACGATGGCGCCTTCAATAGGCCGGTTGAGCGGGGCGCCGGTGCCGATCCAGCGGCGAATGACTTCGATCTGCCAAGGTTTCCTGCCGGGGGGCATGGAAGGCTGCTCGAGGTGAGCGGCCAGGCGGGCGATGCGGCTGTTGACAGGATCGCCGGGGATGAGAGCGGAACCGCGCGTTCCGCCTTTGAGCATCCCTTCACGGGAACCGAGATCGAGGCCGGACATTCTCATTGCTTCGCCGTGGCAGGAGAGGCAATTGGCGGCAATGATCCCGGCGAACTGTCGGGGGAGATCTTCGGCGAGGGCTGCTTCCAGGAGCAAAACAAGAAGGAGCACAATACTACGCATTTTACTTTGGGTCGGATTCCGGCGCGGGCCGAGGGCCCATGCTCCGAAGGCGCTCGGCGATGCGTTTTTCGATGCCGCGGTCGGTGGGGTGATAGAAGCGGGTTCCGGCAAGCGAGGGGGGCAGGCATTCCATGGCGGTAATCGCGTCCGCGAAATCATGGGCATGCTGGTAGCCTTTGCTGTAGCCGAGCTCCTTCATGAGGCGCGTCGGAGCGTTGCGAAGATGAAGCGGCACGGGCTCGGCGAGGGCGGTTCGGGCGGCTTGCTGCGCCGTGAGCAGCGCTTTGTAAGCGGCGTCGGATTTGGGAGCGAGGGCGAGGTAGAGGGCGATCTGCGCGAGCGCCTGATCGCCTTCGGGGATGCCGAGGAAGTGGACGGCCTGCATGGCGGCGATGGCCTGTTCGAGGGCGCGCGGATCGGCAAGGCCGATGTCTTCGATGGCCATGCGGACGAGGCGGCGGGCGATGTAGAGGCGGTCCTCGCCGGCTTCGAGCATGCGCGCCAGCCAGTAGAGAGCGGCATCGGCGTCGGAAGAGCGCACGGACTTGTGCAGAGCGGAGATGAGATTGAAGTGCTCCTCGCCGGCTTTGTCATAGAGGAGCATCTTTCGCTGGAGGACGTCTTCCAGCGTTTCGGCGGAGAGCTGACCGTTGGCGGCGGCGTTGGCCGCCAGTTCGAGCGCCGTGTAGGCGGAGCGGGCATCGCCGTTCGAGTAGATGGCGATCTGCTCGAGCTGCTCGCCGGTGATCGCGAGATGGGTGCCGCCGAGACCGCGTTCCACGTCCTGGAGCGCACGCCGGAGCAGGATGATGATCTCATCCGTTGAGAGGGAGCGGAGGGTGTAGACCTTGCAGCGCGAGAGCAGAGCGGAGATGACCTCGAAGGACGGATTCTCCGTGGTTGCGCCGATCAGGATGACATCGCCTCTTTCGACATAGGGCAGGAACGCGTCCTGCTGCGATTTGTTGAAGCGGTGGATTTCGTCGATGAAGAGGATGGTGCGGCGGCCGAGCCTGCGGATGTGCTCGGCTTCGGCCATGATGGCTTTGACTTCCTTGATGCCGCTGGTGACGGCGCTGAAGGGGACAAAATCGCAGTGGGTGAGGCGGGCGATGAGGCGGGCGAGCGAAGTCTTGCCGACGCCCGGCGGGCCCCAGAGAATCATCGAGCTGAGCTGATCGCGCTCGATTTGCAGCCGCAGCGGCTTGCCTGGGCCGAGGATATGCTGTTGGCCGACGAACTCATCGAGGGAGCGCGGGCGCATGCGCTCGGCGAGCGGGCTGGAGAGATCGAAGGCCTCGGCGGCGGCCAGCGGGTTGGACTCGAACAGGCTCATGGCTGGCGCAAGCGGCGCTGGCGGCTTGCTTCGTACAGCAGGATGGAAGCGGCCATGGCGGCATTGAGCGATTCGACGCCAACGGTGGGGATGGCGACATCGATGGCGGCGCCGCGAAGCTTGTCGCTGACGCCGTGCGCTTCGCTGCCGATGAGGATGGCGGCACGGCGGGTGAAGTCGACTTCGTCCAGTTTTTTGGCGGCTGCGGGGACGGCAGCGTAGACGTCGAGCCGGTTCTGGGCCATGGCCGTGCGCGCCAGCACCGGATCGACACCGTGGACCACCGGCAGACGGAAGAGTGAGCCGGCCGACGCCCGCAGCGTTTTTGCATTGTAAGGGCTGACGGATCCCTTGATGAAGAGGGCGCCGGTGGCGCCGAAGGCTTCGGCGGCGCGGACGACGGCGCCCGCGTTGCCGGGATCCTGCACGCCATCGAGAACGATGAGCAGCGTGCGGCCGCGCAGGAGCTGATCGAGCGTCCAGTGCGGCGGTTTGACAAGCGCGATCACGCCCTGGCTGGTTTCGGTGGTGGCCAGCTCTTCGAACACGGCGTCGGCGACGACGGCGAAGCGCACGCCGTCGAGCTTGCGGACGTGGCGTTCGACGGCTCCGCGAACGGATTCGGCTGCCAGCACGGTGCGCACGTCACAATCGCTGCGGAGGGCTTCTTCGAGCAGGTGGAAGGTTTCGGCCACGGCGCAGCCATCTTCGGTGAGCGCGCCACGCGCAATCGCGCGGCGAATGTCCTTAAGAAGAGGATTGCGCGAGCTGGCGATCGAGTGGGTCATTCAGTCGATGCGGGCGACCTTGATGGTATGGCCGCTCTCCCAGGCGGCGTAGATGTGGTCCGCGCCGGCGAGGTGAGCGAAGGCGCCGGCCGCGTCGAGGGTCTCGGGTTCGTCTTTCCCTGGGACGAGAGCTCGAATGCCGCCTTCGGTCCAGGCGACGGCGACGCCTTTCTTGCCGGCGGCGATGGCGGGGTCTTTGCCGCTCCCCAGCTCTTTTTCCGTGGCTTGCGCGAGAATGACGGTGTTTTCGCGGCGGAAGGCAGACCAGACTTTACCGTCGCGGGCGATGGTGATGCCGCCGCCGTCCATGGGGCAGGCGTTCAGCGGCCAAGTGCCGGTGCCGAGCCTGGCGGCAGCGGCGAAAGTCTTGCCGCCGTCAGTCGAGCTGGCAGCATACATGTCGCGGGCGCCGTTGAGCCGGTTGCGCCACATGGCATAGATCTCGCCGCTGGGCGTGATCATGGCGGAAGGATGGCAGCATTCGCAGATGTGGCCGTCGGGCGATTCGTAGACGAGGACGTTTTTGGACCACGTGTGACCTCCGTCGCGGCTGACGCTGCCGTAGAGGCGAGTGCCTTTTTCGCGCAAGTCGAGCCAGGTGGCAAAGACGGCGTTGTTCGAAGCAGCCATGGCGTGGAGGCCTTCACGGGCGGCGCGCTCAACGTCGTTGACGCGAACGCCGTGGGAGAAGGTCTTTCCGCCGTCGGTCGAGTGCCAGCTAAAGACGTCGCCGTCGGCGCCGCCGCCGCTCTTGCCGAGGATGGCAGTGATCACGATGCTGTTGCCGCTGATGGCGATCCGCGGGCCGCGATGGCGGCCAAGGGGAAGTTTGCCGGGGTCGTGCGCATTGACGTGCACTGGCGTCGAGAAGGCGGCTCCGCCGTCATGTGAGGATGCGAAGTAGACGTTGTTGCCTGCTCCGAAGGTCAGAGCGATGAGCTTGTCCGTGACGGCGATCTGCGGCTGGCGGTAAGTGGCGTCCGGCGTTCCGGGGACGATCGAGATGGCGAGAGCGAATGCGAGGAGCATGGTCTTGATTCCTATTGTATGCTCAAAAATTGAAGCGGACGCCGATCACAATAATGCGGTTGCCGCCGGCGCCGGTGATCCGCCCGAAGCTGAGCGAGTTAATGTCCGTGTTCGGGTTGCCGAACTGCGGGCTGTTGAAAGCGTCCTGGAGAATCGCGTCGAACTGCACGTTCCTGGTTTCCGTAATCCGGATCGTTTTGATCACGTTGAGATCAAGGCGGTACGAGCCGGGTCCTTCCAGGAAGCGAGGGGCCAGAGTGCCGGGGAATCCGGGCGCCGGGTTGACGAAGAGCAGGTTGCCGGCCGAATCGGTGATCGCGCGCAGCGTGCTGCGGCTCTGGACAGAGCCTTGGGTGGTGATGCCGGCGACGAATGGATCCGTCACCTGCTTCATGCCGGTAAAATAGACGACGCCGTTGCCCTGGCGATGCACTTCTCCCAGGCCCTTGTCCAACGGGGAAGCCGCCACCGCCGTGTTGTCTCCGAAATTGTTGTAGGTGGCGGCGCCGGAGGAAACAGCGAGCGGAGCGCCGGAGAAGATGTTGAAGATGGATCCTATCTGCCAGCCGTCCACGATCCGCGACAGCGCGCCACGGCTCGAGCTGAGCAGCTTCTTGCCAGGCCCGAACGGCAGCTCCCACAGTCCGTTGGTGCGGATGACATGCGTGCGGTGGAAGGAGAGAAGCCGTTTGTCCAGGCGCCAGTTACGAAAATCGCGATAGGAATCGACCATCTCCTGACCGGCGCCCTCTTCTTCGCCCAGCGACTTCGACCAGGTGTAGTTCCCCTGGAAGGTCCAGCCGGCGGTGAAGCGCTTGATCACCTCGACCTGCATGGAATGGTAGGTGGAGCCCGCGAAGTTGCCGGTGAGCCGGGCGTCACCGAACTGCGCGTTGGGCACAATCCAGTTTTCGGGGAAGCCGCCGTTGTGCAGCAGGCCGCCGCGAATGTTGGTCAGGTACGGCGTGTTGTTGAGGTAAGAGGAGAATGTGCCCACGTTGTTGAAAGCGAGGTAGCCCTGGGTGGTAGTGTTGGCCTCCCGGAAAACCCTCGAGCCGGAGAGGCGGACCCCGTCGACGATGCCGAAGCCGGGCACGTTGAGACCCTTCAGCAGGCGGTCGAACAAGGGCGCGTTGCCGCCGGCCTGGGTGACGCGGAAGGCCTCGAGCAGGCCGTTCTCCAGAATCATGTGCTCATTGACGCTGGCGCCGCGGATGAGCCGGGTGCCTTTGTTGGCGACGTAGCGGAGCGAAAGCGTGGTGCGACCAGGCAAGGTGCGGTCCATCGAGGCGTTGAAGTTCTGCACGTAGGGGGATCGCAGTCCGGAGTCGTAGGAGCGCACGACTTGCAGGCGGTCCGTCAGTGGCACGGTTTCCAGGACGCCGCCCACGGGCGCGAGCGGCAGCGTGATATTGGACAGGCTCATCGCGTTGCCGCTGGTGAAGGTGTTCACCGAGCGCAAGCCGGGCTGGTCGCCGCTGATCACGTCCACCAGGCGAAGGGAGTTGCGCTCATAGCCGACGCTGTAGCCGGCCCGGAGGACCGTCTTGCCCCTGCCGAAGAAGGGCAGATTCCAGGCCACTCCGATCACCGGCGCCCAGTTATTCCAGTCGTTTGCGTAAAGCTGGCGGGAGGGATTCGGCGAGTTGGGGCCGACCGGCTCGACGTTGGTCATCGAGCCGTTGAGGCGGCCGGGGAGATAAAGATCGCCGAAGCTTGTGCCGGTGATGCCGAAGATGCCCGCCGAGCCGCCCGTCAGGGCGGCCGTTTTGCCGTTGGCATCCCAAGGCACGCCGAACCATTCGTAGCGGAAGCCGAGATTGAGCGTAAGGTCCCTGGTGACTTTGATGTCGTCCTGAAAGAAGAAGGCGAACTCGCGGTCGCGCCAGGTGCGCTGCTTGGGCTCGCCTGCCAGAAAGGCGGGTCTTGCGCCTCCGGGAGAATTGAACGCCTGGCGGATACTGGCGACCGAGCCGCTTAAATCGGTAAGAAGACTTTGCGCGAGACCTTGATTGCGACCGATGCCGCGGATGGTGTCGATGTTGCGCACCGGCAAGCCGCCGGCCCCCAGGTTGACGCGCGGCAGCACGTCGAAGGAATTGAAGCCGTTGGTGCTGACAAACCAGACCTGGCCGCCGAACTTGAAGGTGTGCTTTCCGCTAAGCCAGCTCACTTTGTCGAAGAATTGGTAGTTCGGGGAGATGCGTCCCTGGGGGTCGTTTTCCTGGTTGATGGGGTTGGTGACGGTGGCAAACACGGCGGCGTAGGGCTGGTTGGCAACGCTCGGCAGGATATTGCCGCCTTCGATCTCCCAGGGCGCATAGAAGCGGTATCTGGGAAGCAGCGCGCCCATTCGCACTTCATTCACCAATGCGGGTTTCAGCGAGGAGGTGAGCGTGAGTGCATAAACGGAGTCGCGCTGGATGACGGAGCCGCCGGGGCTTTGGGGGAAGGCCTGGGGGATGAACCCATTGGAAGCCTGCTCGGCGTCGCGGCTCCAGGAGAAAGCGAGGCGGTGATTGTTGCTGAGAATATGATCGATCTTGAGGTTAAGCTGGTTGCGATCGTCGGTGCCGCGGCGGCTCCAGGTGAAGCCGGCGGTGTTGAGGCCATCGCCGAGGCGGAAGTTGTTGGGCAGCGGTGTCAGATCAAGCAGCTTTTGCACCATGGCGGTGGAATCGGGGCTGAGGCGCGCCGGATCGCGGTTAAACACGCTGGCGGTGACCAGGTCCCCGGTGGCGGCGGCCGGACGAACGGGGCTGCCCTGCAAGTCGACCACGGGACTGGAGGATTCGGCATTGCCGTTCTGCACGCCGGGGAAAAAGCGGAACAGGCCGCGCCGGGCGGGCTCGGTGAGCACGGTGGTCGTGATGGCGTCACGCGTACGGATGCGCTGGCCTTCGTAGAGGAAGTGGAAGAACGTGCGGTTCTTGAGGATGGGGCCGCCGGCGCGTCCGCCAAACTGGTTCCGGATCAGAATATTGCGCGGTGAGACGGGTTGCCCGGTGCGGGGGTCGGCGCCTCGCTGGTTGTTGAAGAAGGTGTTGGCGTTGAGAGCGGTGTTGCGGTGGAAATCAAACAGGCTGCCGTGATACTGGCTGGTTCCCGAGCGGGTGATCATCTGGATCTGGCCCGAGCCGCGGCCGAGCTCGGCGTCGACCGGTGAGGTGATGACCCGGAACTCCTGGATGCGGTCCGTGCTGGGGAAGATAGTGGACGAGACGCCGACGTTGATGCGCGCGTCCTGCGTGTTGATGCCGTCAATCTGGATGTTGAGTGCGCCGATGCGGGCGCCGGCGAAGTTGTCGCCGACGACGCCGGCCTGCAAAGCGACCAGACCGAGTGCGTTGCGTGACGTGACCGGAAGCTCGAGAACCTTGCGAGCGGTGACCATGCCGCCGATCGAGCTGGTGGCATAACCCAGCGAGGATTCCGCTTCCGCGCTTACTTCGACGGTTTCCGCGGTGCTGCTGAGCTCGAGGCGAAAATCGAGCGTTAGGCGTGCGCCGACCTCGAGGATGACTTCGTTAAAAACAGAATTCTTGAAGTTCGCCACCGAAGCGCTGACACGGTAGACCCCCGGCGGAAGCGCGGCGAAAAGGTACAGGCCGGATTGGTTTGTCGCAGTCGAGGTGACGACGCCGGTGCGAGTGTTTTGCGCACTGATCCGGGCGCCGGGAATGGCGGCTCGAGTAGGATCCACAACGGCGCCTGAAAGCGTAGCGTCCGTTGCCTGGGAAAATGACTCTGGAGCGGCCATACAAAAGAGAATGGCCAGCAGCAGGAATGCTCGCATCGAGGACCCCTTTCCCCTCATTTCTCCAACCTGGCTATTGGAAGAATAGTAGGCCTGGCAGCAGGCGGAGTCAAGCGGGGCGGGTGTTTTTGGCGTTGTGGGTGTGGCGGGAGGACAGCACGGCGGCGGCGACCAGCATGATCCAGCAGGCTAGAGGAAGGCGCTGGAAGGGGTAGTCGACCAATGCGTGCAGGTACACCGCGGGCAGGCCGAGGCCCCAGCCGGATCGAAAGGCGCCAGGCAGCGTGCAGAGCGCGAATCCGGCCAGGAGAACAAGGAACGGCAGCCCGCCTTCGGACGCCCATTCGGCCCAGTCATTGTGAGCATGGTTGACAAAGTGGCCGCTGTCGAACATGGCTCGGGATGGGTAGATCCTGGGAAAGGCTCCGAGGCCGAATCCGAACGCCGGCCGCTCGAACGCCATGGACACGGCGGTGGAGATCATTTCCGTGCGGTAGCGGAAAGGATCGCTGTCGTTGAGTTTACGCCGGAGGATATCCCATCCGGTGATCGGAAGCATCACCAGCAGCAGCCCGAGAACCGCGCCGAGCTGCCGGCGCCTGATCCCGAGCCTGTGCCGCTGGATCCAGAAAAAGATAGCGGTTTCGAGGAGAATGAGCGCCGCTCCGGCCCTGGAACCGGAAGCGATGACGGATGCCAGCATCGCACCTGCCGCAGCCAGCCATCCCCAATGGAGACCGGCATGACCGAAACTTCTCATCAGCACCAGGGGGATGGTGAGCAGGACGAAGCTGGCGTAATTGTTCCGGCTTTGAAACGGGCCCATTACGTTCGGCTCGCCGCTGGGCCAGATCCAGAAGATCCTGCCGTGGGAGGTGAAGAATTGCAGGGTTGCAATAATACACACGGCGGCAGCGAACAAGGCGGTTGCGTTGAGGACCTGCCGTTTGACTGCCGGCGAGCGGAACATGGCGACAGTCAGGAAAAAGGCTCCAGCCAGGGAGGACCAGTAGAGGCAGGCGTTCAGCGTATCCCAGAGGATTTCCGCTCGCGCCGCAGCCGCCTGGAGCAAGCCCCACACGGGAGTGATCGCGAGCAATCCCCCGGCGAGGGTTGTCCGGTCGAATCGCCAGGAACCGCGGGACTGGATCAACTGAAGCGCGCAAAGCAGAAAGACGCCTGCCTCGAGAAGGCGAACGCTCCACAGGCTGGTTTGCCAGATGGTCAGGGTGGCTGCCGACAGCAAGGCAAACAGCGTCCAGGGGGGCCCGGGCGCATCAGCTTGAGCGAAGTGCGACGGTCGCGAGTTCATGCTGCTGATTCTCGAGCGCCAGAGCGAAGGCGGCCATCACCTGGGCGTCGATCTCCTCCGTGCTGCCCAAACACCCGGCTGCTTTCAGGAAACGCTGGTTGTGGTAGAGCGGGTCGCTGAAATCCGGGATCTGGCGCGTCTCGAGCGCTGACTTGAGATCGCGGATTCCCTCCTCGATCGAGACCTTGCATTGAAAACCCAATTCCCGGCGGATCTTGCCGAAGCTGACCCGATAGTTGCGCCGGTCCGGATTCTCGACGTGCTCGACCCTGGTCCCGGGAATCATGCGCCCGATGATTTCCGCGACTTGAGCCAGCGTGTAGTTCATCCGGGAATCCCCCAGGTTGAAGATCTCGGCGCTGACGACGGCGAGCGGGGCTTCGAGAGCGCGCACGAATCCGGCAGCCGCGTCCATCACATGAAGAAAGGGACGCCACTGCTCTCCGTTGTAGATGGTGATCATGCGCTCCTTCAGGGCCTTCGCCGTCAGCAGGTTGACGACCAGGTCGAAGCGCGGGCGGCAGGAGTTTCCAAACACGGTCGCCAGCCGGAGAATCGTGGGATGAAACCGGTCTGAGCTGGCCTGGAGCAGAGCCTGCTCGCTGTCGACTTTGGTTTGCGCATAGAGCGAAATGGGGCTGGCGGCGGATTTTTCATCCACGACTTCCTCGGTCGCGCCATAGACGCTGCAAGAAGAGGCAAAGAGAAAACGATCGACGCCATAGCCCTTGGCCACCTCGATCATCATGCGAGTGGCGGCATAGTTGATCTCGAGAGCGGCCCGCTTGTCCTGCTCGCAGGCCGGATCGCCGACGATCGCTGCCAGATGGATGATGGAACCGGCGCCGTTTACGGCCGATACGACGTTCTGGATGTTGCGGCAATCGCCCACCGACAGCTCGAAGCCGGGATGGCCGAACAACTCCCGCACGGCCGAATTGCCGTAGACGAAGTTGTCCAGCAGGCGGACGCGGCGGCCCTGGGAAAGCAACTGGCGGCAGAGAATCGAACCGATGTAGCCGGCGCCTCCGACCACCAGGACAGGCCGCCCGGCCCGATCGTTTGTGGAGATGGCAGCCGGCTTGAGGAGTGGTGGGATCAGCCAGGACTTCAGGATGCGTGCGCCGATGGTCAGCGCATTCACCAGCACGATGAACAGAAGCATGGCGCTGCGCGGCAAGGAATCGGCGCGGGTGACCAGGAAGTTGGCGAACAGGAACAAGAGTGTGGCCGCGGTCGCGCCGCGCGCCAGAGTGAGCCACTTGTGGCGGAGCGGGTAGGATCGTGAGCGCGTATAAAAACCGCACACCAGGAACGCCAGCGGAAAAATTGCGGACAGCGGCAGGAACGAGTGAAGGTAGAAGCGGTGCAGCTCGGCAATCACCTGCGGCGCCCGTTCCGCCTGCGCCTCGTAGATCTGCCAGAGCGCGGCGGTGGCCAGGGACGCGATCGCCGCCAGGTGCACCATGACAACGTCGGCAAAGATCCTTGGGAGGGCCTGCCTCCAGACAATCTGCTTCCAGGTCTTCATAGGCAGGGTTACTCGCTGAGCGCAGCCGCCAGCCGCCGCCCGACTGCCGCCGGCGGCAGCGTCCTTCGCTGTCCCACGATCTGGCGGACCGCGGTGATCACATCCTCGACATCCTCATCCGTCATCCGCGGATAGAGAGGAAGGGAAACCAGTCCGGAGTAGAATTGTTCAGCGCCCGGAAATTGTTCCGGCTGGCAGCGCCAGAAATCACGGTAATACGGATGGCGGTGCAGCGGGATGAAGTGGACGCTGGCTCCGATGTTGCGCTTGCGCAGCTCGTCGATGAATTCGTTGCGGCCCAGGGCCAGCAATCGGATCGGATACAGGTGGTAGCAGTGGCGCCGGCCGGGCAGTTCCCGGGGCAGTGCGATCTGGTCCAGATCCGAGAATGCCTGCCGATACTGCCCGGCGATCGAGCGACGCCGCTCGAGGAAGCCGTCCAGTTTGCGCAACTGGTGCAGCCCCAGAGCGGCCTGTATGTCCGTCATGTTGTTCTTGTAACCTGGCTCGAGAATCTCGTAATACCAGGAGCCGGTCTCGGTGTAGCGCTTCCAGGCATCGCGGCTCATGCCGTGCAATGCCAGCCGCCGCAGTCTCGAGGCGAGAGATTCATCCTCGGTAGTGATCATGCCGCCTTCCCCAGTGGTCATGTTCTTGGTGGCGTAGAAGCTGAACGCGACCGTGTTGCCGTGGGCGCCGATCGGGCGGCCTTGAAAGACAGACCCAACAGCGTGAGCGGCGTCTTCGATGACGGGGATGCCGTGTCTGGCCGCGATCCGGGAGAGAGCGTGCAGATCGCAGGGCTGGCCCGCGAAGTGCACCGGGATGATGGCTCTTGTCCTGGGCGTGATTGCTCTTTCGACCGAACCCAGGTCCATCAGGCCGTCCGTGTCCACGTCCACCAGCACCGGTTGGGCCCCAAGGTGAGTGACCACGTTTGCCGTGGCGCAGAAGGTCATGGTGGGAACAATCACCTGGTCGCCGGGGCCGATGCCGCCGGCGGCCAGCGACAGGTGCAAGGCGGCGGTGCAGGAACTGACGGCGATGGCGTGCCGGGCGCCGGCATAGCGGGCAAATTCCTCCTCGAACCGCTTTACTTTGGGTCCCGTGGTCACCCAGCCGGAGCGGAGGCTGTCGACAACTTCCTGGATTTCCTCCTCACCGATTTGCGGAAGACAATACGGAAGAAACTGGCTGCGCACGATGGGTCTCCTTGAGAAGTTCGAGGTAAATCTGCTGATATCCGGCCAGCATGCGCTCCAACGTGTGGCGCTGGCAATAGAGCGCACGGGCCTGGCGGCCGAGACGCTGCCGAAGATCGGGATCCGCGGCCAGCAGCAGGATGGCATCCGCCAGAAGACGAGGCTGGCCGGGGGGCACCAGCAGGGCCGCTTTGCCTTCGCCGGTGGCCTCGCGGTTCGATCCAATCGAGGTGGTGACAATGGCCGAAGCTTTCGCCATGGCTTCCAGCAGCGCGATGGACAGCCCTTCGCGCCAGCTCGGCAGCACGACAATGTCAGCGGCTGCGAGCAGCACGTGGACATTGGATTGGAAGCCGAGAAAGCGCACACAATCGCCGAGCCCTTTTGCTGTCGCCGCCTCCTCGAGCGCCGTCCGCAACGGCCCTTCGCCGGCCACCAGAAAAAGCAGCCTGCGATCCGTCCTGGCACGGAGCAGGCGAGCGGCTTCCAAGAGATCCTCGAGTCCTTTTTGCGGCGCCAGCCGGCCGGGCGTGACCAGCACCAGATCTTCCGGCCCGGCGCCACAGCCTTGGCGAATCTGCTCTACTTCGCCCGGGCTCGATTCGGGCGGCGCAGGGGTGCCGTTGGGGATCGCGACGATCTTGTGCGCCGGCGCGATCCCAAGATCCCGTCCCCAATCCTGGTGGAAACGGCTGACGGCGATAACCCGCCGGCAGCACCAGGAGGCGATCCGTTCCAAAGCAACATAGAAGGCGACCGTCCACCACGGCGATGCTTCATGAAACGCGAACCCGTGTGCGGTGTGCACCACCACCGGGACACCAGCCATCCTGGCAGCCAATCGCCCGATAAAGCCGGCTTTGCTGGTGTGCGTGTGAACCACTGTGTAATTCCTCGCGCGGAGAAACCGGACCAGCCGCAGCAGTCCCTTCAAATCCCGCCACGGCCGGACCGGACGCCAGATGGCATCGAATGGGACGACCTTTACATTCCAGGTGGAGGCGGCGCGGCAGAACTCCGGGTCGGTGGCGAGCACTTCCACCTCCCAGTTGAGCGTTTGCCAGAACCGGGCCAGCCGCAGGATCGCCAGGGCTGCGCCGCCGAACTTCGAGTCACCCACAATGTGTAGAATGCGAACTTGCAAGCAAGCGCTCCTATAACAATTTCCGGAAGGTCAGGCTCACCCAGTTGAGCCGGAAGCCACAGTTTTCGTAAAGACGGCCGGCGGGAGTGTTGGCGAGCTGAGTCCCAACCTGTACCGCATCTACCTTTTCGTCCGCCAGCCATTGGAGCGTTTCCAGCGTCAGCAACCTGCCGATCCCCCTTCCACGCGCGTGGCTCGCGGTAGCCACAAGCACAATGGTTGCCAAACGAACGCCACACCAACGCTCGATGTCGCGCTCGATGCGAACCGTCACGAAACCCAGAACTTCTTCTGCATGGCTGGCGACCATCACCGCGTCGGCTGCCTGCCCGGAACAGGAATTGGCGAGCCAGTCGGCGTGGAGGCGGTCGGCTACGCCGGCATCGAGTGCCGAATCGGAATGAAAGCGGTCAAAACGGTATGCCGCAGAAGCGATGCGAAGGATCCCATCGAGCTGCCACTGTTCAAACAAACCGACCCGGACCGAAGGGCTGGAATCCCTGGGGAGTGGCGGGCCGTTCAGCCGCCGGCTGAAGGTCTGGATGCCGTCCATGAGCTCGAATCCGGCCGTCTGAAGCACGTGAATCGCCGCCAGGTCTTCCGCGCCAGTTCGCGCCGTGAGATGGCGAATCCCGTCTGGTGCGCATCGGGTGGTTACCTCGGTCAGCAGCTCGAGAGCCGTCAAGCGCTTAGAGGCGTAGTCGTCGTCCGCCATCAGCATCTCAACTTTCGCGGCTGGAAAGCCGAAGTGCCTGCTATCCCACGGCAGGGGATGCCACCCGGCGGCCCCCAACAATCGGCCGCCGTGGCGCACCCGGACCAGCCGTCCCCAGCCAGCCCACTGCTGCGCCTCGGCCAGGCGCCACCGCTCGAGAGCCTGCTCCGGAATGAGGTCCGCGCAGGCCGGGCAGGGATGATGCCGGCACAGCTCCATCAGCCGAATGAACTCGCCGGCATCGTCAGAGGATTCTGCCTGAAGACTCGGGGCCAGTTGCTCGGAAATCGTCAATGCCATGAATCTGCTCCTGGTGAACGTCCCGCCGCAGCAGGACATACGGTATCGTCTTGAACAGAATGGACAGATCGAGCGCCAGCGACCACTGCTCGACGTAGCGCCGGTCGAGCTGCTTGCGTTTCTCCCAGGGGATCGAGTTGCGGCCGCTGATCTGCGCCAGGCCGGTGATCCCGGGGCGCATCGCCAGCTTTGCCATTTCGTCAGTGGTGTAGTGGCGGATCTGATCCGCCTGGTCCGGCCGCGGGCCGACGAGGCTCATTTCGCCGCGGATCACGTTCCACAATTGGGGCAGCTCGTCCAGGCTGGTGCGTCGCAGGAAGCGGCCGAGCGGGGTCACCCGCGGGTCGTCCGTCAAGCTGATGGCCGATCCGTCGGGATTGCGCAGATCCGACGCATTCTGATACATCGTGCGAAACTTGCAGATCGCGAACCTGGCGCCGTTCCGGCCGAGCCGGCTTTGCCGGAAGAAAGCGGGGCCCGGAGAGCAGGACCGAACCAGCAGCGCCAACAGAAGCAGCAACGGGGACAGCACGATGAGCACGGTCGCTGCTGAAAAAAGATCGATCGCGCGTTTCAGGATCTGCGCCATAGAAAATCCTTCGAGAGATCCATGGGAGGCGTCCGCGTTTGGCGAAGCGCCGGCGCGGGTTTCCAGAAGCTGGTTGTAGACGTTCTCCCAACGGCGAACGATCCGCTGCTGTCCAAACAGCCGGTGGATGCGCTGTTGCGCCGCATCTCCCATCGCGATGCGGTCCCTGGGGGACATTGTCATCAATCGCCGCATGGCCAGCGCCAGCGCCGCCGGGTCGCGCGGCGGCACAAGAAGGCCGGTGCGGGGGTGCTCGACGACATCGCGCGTGCCGCCAACCTCGGTCGCGATGATTGGAAGAGCCGCCGCGGCAGCCTCGAGCAACGCCATCGGAGTCCCTTCCCAAGCCGAGGACATCACATAGGCATCCGCCGCCTGAAGCAGATCCGGCACGTCTTGCCGGCTGCCCAGAAGCCGCACCTTGTCCACGACCCCGAGTTCGCGGATTCGCGCCGTGAGGATGCCTTCGAGTGGTCCTGAGCCGGCAATCGCCAACACACTCGCCGCTGAATCGGCCGGCAGACGCGCGAATGCATCGAGCAGGTTCGCGTAATCCTTCGGCTCGAGGAGGTTTCCTACCGCCAGCCAGACGAAGCGGCCATGCCAGGCGAATTCGCGGCGCAAGGCTTCTCTTGCCTGTTCGTTGCGGTGGAACAAGCCGGGATCCACGCCGTTGGGAATCCACTTGGCCTTGTCCCGAGCGGCCAGCCCCTCGCGGACGTAGCGCTCCCAGCCTGTACGGCATACGTTGGTGGTCAGGTCGCACCAGCGGTCTGTCCAGCGGTAAGCCCAATCTCTCCACCGGTGGCCCTCATGGATGCTGTGAGCCGTCGAGATCAGGACGGGCACGGGCGCCAGCAGCCTCGTGATCCGGCCCAGCAGGTTGGCGTGCACCATGTGGCAATGCAGAATGTGGGGGCGGAATTCGCGTAAGCTTCCGGCGAGCCGGAAGATGGCCCGCGGATCCGGTATCCCTTTCCGCATCCCGAGATCGAGGACCGGGATGCGGGCATTTCTCAAATCCTCCTCATGAGCCTGTGGCGGAAGCATGGAAACCACCCGCACGTTCCAGCCGCGCCGGCTCAGATTCAGGGCTAGAAGAACGACCTGAGCTTCCGCGCCGCCTCGCGCCAGGCCGGTGGTGAGCAGGACGATCCTACGCATAGGCCTGCCCACGCCACAGAACAGCCCGATGAGAAGAAAGCCTCGCTTGCCTGGGACCGAGGCACGGCTGGGCGGCACAGAGCCCCCACAGCAGCCATGTCAGCTCGCGGTTTTCCCAGCTCAAGGCCGACGCCGCAACCGACCATCCGAGCAGCAGCACGGTCCACAAGCTCGATTCCGGAGAGGGCGCCTTTCTTGCGCGCCAGAACAAAGCCGCCAGAACCCCGAGGAAGATGGTCAGTCCGACCAGGCCGTGTTCCACCAACACACCGAGAAACGTGTTGTGGGCCGCCAACTCACCGCTGCGCCTGGCGCCGACCGCGCCCGCAAACCCGCCTGCTCCCACGCCGGTGAAGGGGTGTTCGAAAAACGCCTCGATGCCGTGTTGCCAGATATCTACACGCCCGTTCAGGTCGCCTGCTGTCAGCTCATGGGTGATGGTCGACAGGCGGCGGGTGGAGACCTCGCTCCAGAAAGAGGTGACAACAGCCAGGCAAAGACCACTCAGGACCATGGCGCCCACAATGGCGCGCGCGGAGCGTGCCGGAAAAGCCAGCAGAGGAAACAGCAGACAGACCGCAAGAGTGACCAGGCCGCTGCGGGAGGCGCTGAGAACGCATCCGAGGATGGCGCACGGGATGTACACACGGCTGAGCCAGACAGCCTGCCGTGCTCCAAACCCCAGCCGCCATGCAATGGGGATGCCGAGAGCCAGAGTGACGGCCAGATCGTTCGGATCAAATCCGGGCGCCGTATAGCGGCCGTCACCCTGATGGACGTCGCGGAAAAAGTTGTACATCAGACCGGCGAACCCGATGTACCCTCCCAGCACATAGGCCAGCATCAGCCTCTGGCGCCTGTCCGCGCTCCAGCAACACTGGTGAACCAGCCAGGCGTCAAGAAAGAGCTGGAAAAAGGACAAAGTCCGGCGGAAACTCTTCTCCGCCTCGGGAGTCCACAGCGTGTTGAACGCGACCCAAACCACGAAAAGAAGCATCCACAAGTGAGGGGCGGTGAGGGGGCGCATGCGCTGGCCGCGCCACAGCGACAGCAGCCAGGCGCCAAAGGTGAGGATGGTCAAAGCGCGGCTGGCTTGGATCTCCATCGGCAGCAGAACCATGTCACCCCACGGAATCGTGAATACCAGCATCCACACGAGATTGAAACCAACGCGCTCCCAGCCTTGCCCGATTGCGTTCCGCGATTGGGCGCTCACCGCTGCCTCCTCGAAAACTGGCGCCGGCAGCAGAAGACCAGGACCACCGTGCTGAGCAGAATCTGAACCATGCACCCCGCCAGTTGTCCCTGGGCAGCGCCGAGGATTCCGCGGGAGGGGACCAGGAGATAGCAGGAAGCTGCTGTCATCGAGGTCACGATGCCCAGCAGCGGAACCTGCGGACGGATCCACCGGGCCGAGGAGAGCAGACATCCGGCGGCCGCGCCCATGTAGCCGGCTCCGCCGGCCGCCATCAGCCAAATGAAAGCGCCGGATTCACCAGCGTATTCGCGTCCGTAAAGAAAGGACAGAACAGGCCGGCCTCCGGCGATAGCCCCCATCAGTCCAGCCATGCCCAGGGCGGCGGCCAGCAGCAGCATCGGGGCGCCGTGGCGAAGAAAAGAAGAGGCATCCCGAGAGATGAAACTGCACGCCAGCCGTCTGGCGCTGGTCTGGCCGAGCGCCAATATGAAGGTGTTCGCCGCCACACACAGGTAGCTCAGGGCCGAGAAGATCCCCACTTCCCTCTCGGTATGATAATGAGCGAGGAAATAGCGGGGAATATTGGCATTGACAGAAACAAACAGAAGCGAAAAAGCCAGCGGAGCGGCGGTGCGAAACAAGGCGCCCACCTCGGCCACCGCCATAGGAAAGCAGAGCAGGCGGCCCGCTCCAGCCCAGTCATAGAGAAAGATTGCCGCTGAGCCGGCGGCTCCCAGCCATGCCCCAGCCGTCACCCCCATGCCGGCTGCCAGCGCGGCCAGCATGGCGCACACCAGAGCTGCGCCGCGCGCAAGCATGGATTTTCCGATTCGATCCATCCGCTCTTCCCGCTGCAACTTTGCGTGGAGGATGTCGCTGATCGCCTCCAGAGCCTTCCAGACCGCGACTGCCATCAGAACTCCCCGGATCTCAGCACGGAAGAAGCCCGCCGATGCCGCCAACGCCAGTGTGCACAGTACGGCGGCGATCAAGCGCAGTCCGGCGTAAGTTTCCAGCCGGAACTGGCCAGCCACGTCGGTGACCAGCAGGGTGCGCAGGTGAAGGTTTGCCAGCAGGAATGCCGGGCCGGCGATAGCCAGAGCCAGAGCATACGCACCGACCATCTTTGGATTTCCCAGCCGCGCCAGCACGACGATCAGCAGCCACTGCGCGGCCGCTCCAGCCACGTTGCCGACCAGCGCCCAGGCAAAGTTGACGCGCAGGGTGAGAGGAGGCGCCGGCTGCGGCATCGGGATGGCGGCTGCGTTCACATGCTCTCCGTAGGGTGTTTGCTCAACTCCTGCCATTCGGCCGGTAGTATTTTCCGTAATGGCTGTAGTAGTAGTAGCTGTCGCTCATTTCCTGATGGACCTGATTCAGCACAATCCCCATGACATTGGCGCGCAGCCGGCTCAGTGTCGCCAGCACGGCGGCGACCGCTTTCCGATTCGTATCTCCGGCGCGTGTCACCACCACGACGCCATCCACGGCGGTGGCCATTTGCAGCGGCTCGGCGAACCCCAGTAAGGGAGGCGCGTCGAGAATCACCAGGTCGTACTGAGGGCCGGCTTCTTCGAGCAGCTCCATCAGACCCCGGCCGATCAGGTCGGCGGCGCGCCGCGAAGGAGGACCCGCGGGGAGAATGTCGAGGTCGGGAAGCCCTTCCGGCTTCACCAGCGCATCACGCCATGGCACCTCACTGGTAAGCACATTGGACAGACCCACCAGGGAAGAGATGCCAAAGCGCTTGTGCACGCTTGGCCGGCGCAAGTCGCCATCGATCAGAAGGGTGCGATGGTGCTGGCTGGCGTGGGTGGCGGCCAGATGGGCGGCAATGGTGGACTTACCCTCGCCCGGGGACGCGCTGGTCACCAGCAGCGAGCGGAGGCGGCGATCGAAGTCACTGAGCAGAATCGAATTGCGAAGTGTACGAATCGCTTCTCCATAACTGTTGACGTGGTCGCCCACATCGGAGAAGGCCACTAGCGCCGTGCTGTCAGTCTGTTGGGGAACGGGGCCCAGGCTCCCTCTCCAATTCTTGACCACCGGCAGAGAGCCGATCACCTCCGTCCTTAGTGTGCGCGCCACCTGCTCGGGATCGCGAATGGTCGTATCCAAAGCGTCACTGAGCACCGCCGCCCCCAGGGCCAGAAGCGTGGAAAACAAGAATGCCAGCGCGAGGTTGAGCTTCACGTTCGGAAAGACCGGCTTCACGCCCGGCCGGGCTGCATCCGCAATCCTAATCGAGGAATTCTGGAAGCTGGCATTGATCCCGGCCTCTTTGATCTTGCGAACCAGCTCTTCGTACAGTTTCTTGTCCGCCTCGGCCTCGCGCTTGAGCGCCTGGTATTCAAAGGAACGGGCGTTGAGCCGGTCGAATTCTCTCTTGGTGTCCTGTAGCGTCCGCGCCAGCATCGCCTCGCGGTTGCCGGACTCCTGGAACTGGACTTCGACTCGCTGCACGATGTTCTGCCTGGTTCTGTCGAGTTGCCTCTGGACTTCAGCCAGATGCGCTTCGGCCTTGCGGTACTCCGGGTGGGCGATGCCGTAATGGGCTTTGATTTCGCTGAACTTCTCCTGCGCCTCATTGACTTTGTCCGTGAGCCGGCGCAACGGCTCGCCCTGGCCCGAGACTTGAGCCGCTTCGATCGAACCGTCGCGCACGGATTGAAACGCGGCTTCCCTGCCGACGCGCTCGGCCTGGGCTTTGGTGAATTCGGTGTTCAATTGCAGCAAGCGGGCCGACAGGATGTTGGTCTTCTCTTCCGGATTGATGACGTTCAGGTCCCGCTCAAACTGCGCCAGCGCGGCGCCGGACCGCTCCATCTTGGCGCGCAGCTCCTCGAGTTGCTTCTCCATGAAGCTGGTGAGAGAGGCCGAAGCCCGGAAGCGGATGTTGTAAGTGTGCTCGAGGTAGGATTGAGCAACTGCATTGGCAGTGTCGGCCGCCAACTGCGGATCAGGGGACCGGTAACTGATCAGCAAAAGGTAGGTATTGGCTGGCCGGGTCACCTTTAGCCTTCGGAGCAGGATTGGGGCCTGAGCGGCTCCCGGAAGGGCCGCTTCGGAAGCATCGAGCTGGCTTTCGTGCTCGAGCAGATTGTATTTCTGCGCCACCGGCCGCAGCACACTGTCTGATTGCACAAGCCGGATCTGCGTGGCCAGGAACTGATCGGCGTCATTGACCGTGGGCGAGCGCACCGCCTCCTGGCCGACCACGCCGATGGGAGTCTGGCGGTCGATATCGACCGCCGAGGTGGCCTCATAGATCGGAGTGATACGACTCGAGACCACGAAGGTGGCCAGAACCGAAGCCGTCACGAACCCGGTGATCTTCCAGCGGTGGCGCTTGAAGATCCAGAGGTAATGAGACAGGGGAACGCCCGCTTCTTCCGGCGCTGGTTCCGGTCCCGGTCCGGCCAACGGAGCCGGATAGAAGGGCGCCAGGCGGGTGCTGTCGCCAGCGAGCACAAGTTCTTTGTTGGTTTTCTCAAAGTGCATGGATTGTCTCGGGTGAAGAAATCAGCGCCGCCAGATGATCATGCCGCTGGCGGTGGCGGATCCAAACGTGGCCATCCGTTCCAGGGTGGTGATGGTCAGCCGTTTGCCTTTGTTTTCGGGTATATAGAGAATGTCGTTGGCTTCCAGCGGCACGTCCGGAGACTTGCGTTGGATGATCTTTTCGATCTCGATGGGGATTTCGTTCTTGGCGCTGGAACCCGGTTCACGGCGGTAGATATAGGCCTGCTTGGCGGCAAAGGAAAGCAGCCCCTCGGCTACCGCCAACAGCTTCAGCACACTGGTGCCGGAGGTGTCCTGAACAGGATAAGCGCCGGGCTTGCGGACGTTGCCGACCACAAACACCTTGCCGACTTCCGGCACCCGGATCTGCTCGCCGCCGAACAACTGCACGTTCAGCTCGGGATCGGCTTCGTCGATCAACCCGCGAACCGGAATGCGCTGGATCAGCGTGGCCGGGGAGCCATTTTCGCCTTTCTGGGGGCGGCTCACCAGGATTTCAGGGCCGGCTTCCTGGGCCAGCCCCTCGGCGCGCGTGAGCGCATCCACCAGCGTCGTTGTCCCGACTGCCTGGAACGTCACCGGACGCCGGACGGCTCCCACTACGCTGATCGGCCGGCTGTGGTACTCGACCATCGTGATGGTGACCACCGGATCCACCAATAGATTCTCAGCGCGAATCACGGCAGCGATGTTTCCCTCCAACTCATCCGGCATGAGCCCTTCGGCGCGGATCCTTTGCCGCAACATCGGCAGCCGAAGGAAGCCGTCGCTACTGACACGCACGGCCCGGCTCAGTTCCGGCGCATCATAGACCGTGACCCCCACCAGATCATTGGGCCCGATCTTCTGCGCCGGCAGGTTCGGACCGCCCACGTCGATGGGCGTGACAGGACGCGTTTGTCCCCACGCCGAAAAGACCATCAGCCAACCCAGCACAAGCCACATGGTGGTTTATTCTCCCCGAACGCCGGATTCGGCCAGCGCAGGCACGGTTTCGCGGCGCAACACGTCGATGAGCCGCACCAACTCGCCCACGCGCGATTCCAGGTCATTCACCTTACGGTCGATATGAGTGAGCTTTGGTTCGGGCTCTTCCATCTCGCCCGGCGAACCATTGGCCACGCTGCGCATGACGGCGGCCCGTGCAAAGTCGGACAGGCTGCGTGCCCCATACAGGGAGCAACTGGCGCGGAGCTTCTCGAATTCCTCTTCGCTCAGGCGGAAGTTCACCAGGCGGTTTCTCGGCTTAAAAACTGGCATAGTCCGTTTTCCTTTGTTTTCTGACGGCGGCGCAGGCCAAAGAACGCCGCCAGTTCGCTCCGGTGCACGCATGGTGCCAAGATCACGCACAGAAGCAAAACAGTTTCGAAGACATTGGAAAGATGAGGAGAAAATGTACACAAACGCATCCGCCCGCGGCCGGCGTCTCGTGCGCTGTTTACCAGTTTGGGTTTCTTAGTGGAACAACATGCACACCGGCGTTTCGTCTTGGAGCACGACGCCGGCTGGCGCTACACTACTACGTCCACGCCCATGCTGCGCGCCGTGCCCTTGACGCACTCGACCGCAGCCGCCAGTTCAAAACAGTTCAGATCGGGCATCTTGATCCTGGCGATCTCTTCCACCTGCCTGGCGGTGATCTTGCCGACTTTGTTCTTGTTCGGCTCGTTCGAACCCTTGGCCAGATTCACCGCCCGCTTGATCAACACAGGCACCGGCGGCGTCTTGGTGATGAAGGTGAACGTGCGGTCGGAGTAGATGGTGATGACGACCGGGATGATGAGGCCTTCCTGATCCTTGGCGGACGTTTTGGCATTGAAGGCTTTGCAGAATTCCATAATATTGACGCCCTGCGGGCCGAGCGCGGTGCCGACCGGAGGAGCGGGCGTCGCCTTTCCGGCGGGGATCTGCAATTTCACCTGCGCATTGACTTTCTTGGCCATAAGAATCCCTTCAGAATGATGAAATCTTTTCTCCCTGTTAGATCTTTTCCACTTGCAGAAACTCGAGCTCGACCGGCGTCGCCCTGCCGAAGATGGTCACCAGAATGCGCAACGTGTTGCGCTCGGCATTGACTTCATCCACTTTGCCGGAAAAGTTGGAAAACGGACCTTCGATGATGCGGACGGACTCGCCTTTTTCGAAATTCAGCTTGGGACGCGGGCGGTCGGCCGAACTGGCCTGCCGGAACAGGATCTGCCGCACTTCCTCGCGGGTCAGGGGTACGGGCGTATTGCCGCCGCCGACGAAGCCTGTCACCCGCGGGGTGTTCTTGATCTCGTGCCAAAGCTGGTCGTCCATGCTCATCTGCACCAGCACGTAGCCGGGGTAGAGCAGTCGTTTGCTGGTCACTTTCTTGCCACCGCGCAGCTCCACCACTTCCTCGGTCGGAATCAGGATCTTGCCGATCTTGTAGGAAAACCCGAAGGCCTCGGCGCGGTTCTTGAGCGACTCGGCCACTTTCTGCTCAAAGCCCGAGTAGCTGTGGATGATGTACCACTGCTTGGTCTCGTCGTCGTCGGGCTCGCTCGCCGCGGACCCTTCGACGGCCGGCACGGCTGGCTCTTCAGGCCCGCCTGTCTCACCTTGCTGCAAGTTGTCTTCTTCGGCCATGCTTTTCACTTCCGCCTATTTTGTGAATGCGTCGAAAATCTTGGTGACCACCCTGGTGATCGCAAGGTCGACGGCAAAGAAGTAGACCCCGAAGGCGAACACAGCGACAATGACGACGGTGGTGGTGGCGCGCACCTGTTTCCAACTCGGCCAGGTCACCCGCCGCATCTCGGACTGCAACTCTTCGATGTAGGCCTTGACGCTCGCCGGCCAGCCAGTTACCTTCTGTCCCAAGGACGGCGTTTCGACCCGAGTTTCGCTTTCCATAGCCACCACCACTCACTTCCTGTCGAGATTGCAATTCAGGCTCGGAGCAGGTCCGGATTGCGCAGGCGACTGGCAGGGGCGGAGGGATTCGAACCCCCACTCGCGGTTTTGGAGACCGCTGGTCTACCGTTAAACCTACGCCCCTAGTGACAAACTCCTACGCTCCCATCTTACTCCCAAGACTGCCCGCTTCGCCAGCCTTACGGGCCTACTGGAGGATCTCGGTCACCGTGCCTGCACCCACCGTCCGGCCACCCTCGCGAATCGCAAACCGCAATCCCTTGTCCATCGCCACCGGCGTGATCAACTCCACCACCAGCGTCACGTTGTCCCCTGGCATCACCATCT
>JACQDF010000147.1 GCA_016201205.1 Acidobacteriota bacterium | reverse complement strand
TCATTCTAGTCTCGTCGTCAGACTAAAGACAACAGTCCACCACCCTTATGCCCGACAGCAACAAGCTCGAACTTGTCGTCGAGGTGGACACGACCAAGGCGAATGCGTCCATCAAGATCGTCAACGCCACTCTGTCGAGCATGGAAGCCGCGGCGGCCAAGAGCGCGAGAGGCGCCACGCAGGGGATCGACGGCATGACGGCGGCCCATGGTGGAGGGTGCCACGGCCGGCAATCTGTTCGCCGACGCCATCGAGACCGCGTTCGCCTGGGCGAAGGATTTCACCGTCGGGTCTGTAATGATGGCGGCCGAGAACGCCAAAGCCGAGGCCTCCCCCAAGGCACTGGCGATTGCGCACGGCGCGCCACGCCCTGGTAGACAAGATCATGGCCCCGGCAAAGGCCATCGCCGCGCTCAACCTGGCCAGCATGAATCTGTACGCGCTGCTGGCTACCGGCGTGGTCGCTGCGGGTGCCATCGTCTGCACAAGTTCCAGGCGCGTTTCGATGGGATGCAGCGCAAGGCCCTCCGCGAGCAGCTCCTGAGCGGCAAAACCAGCGTCGAAGAGTCCGGAAACGGGGGATGACCGACGACCAGCTCCGGGAACTCGTCACCGGGAAGCGACTGCTACCCGGCGAGCAGCACCTCGACTTCGACGGTCCGAAGCTCACGGTCAAGACCGGCAACGAACCGGACATCGAAGCGCTCAAGCGTGCCGCCGAGATCCGCAAGCGCCAGGCCGAGGTGGAACGGGAGTCCCGGCAGGCCGCGATCGAGGCCGGCGTGAAGGGTCAGGTGGGCTTCGCCCGCGAGATCGCCGAGATGAATGCGCAGATCCAGAAGTGGACGACGTTCGTCGACGACAGGGGCGTAGAGCGCCGGATCGCGTTGACGCGCACGGCGTGGCAGAACGTGCTCGATCAGTTGGCGAACCGATGGACCGCGTTCAAAGAGAAGCTCCTCAAGGACAACCGCGAGCATTTCCAACCCGCGCCAGTCTCCAGAGTCCGTTCCAGCTCCCACGCCGGCTCCCGGGAGCGCCAAAAACCAGGACCGCAGTAGGACAAACAAAACAAGGACACCGTTGAAAACCCAAGTGCGCCACGACGGGGGATTTAGTTCAACCAGGATTCTGTCGCGGCTTGCGCGCGACAGAAATCCTTAATTCGTTAGCTATCATCTTCGGGATCTCCACTGCTTTGGATCGCGCTTGCCGTGCATGCAGGCAACCACCACAATGACGTCCCTTTGAACGCGATAGAAGATCCCATAGGGGAATCGATGGACAAGCGCCCGTCTGGTATCTCGATGAATCACCGGGTACATTGCCGGGTGGGCAGCAATACTCTCCCGCGTCGACTGTACCGCCGCCAAGAACTCCTCACCTAAGCCCGGACGCTGGCGCTCGTACCAAAGGAATGCCTTGGAATGCCTCTTCGATATCCGCGGCAGCCGCAGGACGGACGATGATTTCGATCACCGGGTGCGGTTACGAATCCGCTGAATTACATCGTCCCAAGGGATGCCGGTTGGCCCTTCTCGGTCCAGTTCGTCAAGCCGCTGATCCAATTCTTCGCGCTGTGCAGTCGTTAATGGAATCGCCTCGGGTGTCTCGCGGAGACTTTCCCAGAGCTCCTCTAAGAGCCGCAAGCGTTCCTCGCAACTGAGGCTGCCAATATCCATGGTTCCCACGCAACGAGTATACCTCCGCTTTCGCTTTCCCGGGCCGGAACTTTGACAGGTGGGTGCTAACAACCTGATTCACACCAGAATCTCTTTCACCACTTCGCCTGAGATGCCGGTCAGCCGCACATCCAACCCCTGGAATTTCACCGTCAGCCGCTTGTGGTCGATGCCCAGCAGATGCTGCATCGTCGCGTGGAAATCGTGCACGCTGACCGGATGCTCCACGGCCGCGTAGCCCAGATCATCGGTCGCCCCATAGCTCATCCCTCCCTTGACACCGCCGCCGGCGAGCAGGAAAGAAAATCCCTTGATGTGATGATCGCGGCCGTCGCCGCCCTGGGACATCGGGGTGCGCCCGAATTCCCCGCCCCAGATAATCAGCGTGTCTTCGAGCATGCCGCGCTGCTTCAGATCTTTGATCAGCGCCGCTGTGGGCTTGTCCACTTCTTCCGCCTTCAGAACGACATTCGCCTTCACGCCGCCATGATGGTCCCAGTCGCGGTGATAAAGCTGGATGAAGCGCACGCCACGCTCAGCCAGCCGCCGCGCCAGCAGGCAGTTGGAAGCAAACGAGCCATCGCCGGGACGGGCGCCGTACAGGTCGAGAACGTGCTTCGGCTCCGCGCTCATGTCGACCAGTCCCGGTACGCTCGATTGCATCCGAAACGCCAGCTCGTATTGCGACACGCGCGTCAGAATCTCCGGATCCTGTAGCGCCGCATGCTGCATCCTGTTCAGAGCGTTCACCGCTTCGATCGAGTCTTTCTGCATCTGGCGGCTCAGCCCCGGCGGATTCCCGATGAACAGCACTGGGTCGCCGAGCGAGTTCAGCTTGACGCCCTGGAACTTGCTCGGCAGCATGCCCGCCGACCACTGCCGCGCTGCGATCGGCTGCATCTGTCCGCCTCGCCCCGCCGACGCCAGCACTACGAAACCGGGCAGCTCAGCCGTGTCCGCTCCCAGGCCATACACCGCCCACGAGCCCATGCTGGGCCGCCCGGTGATGATCGAGCCGGTATTCATGAGCGTGTGGGCCGGATCGTGATTGATCTGCTCGGTCCACATCGAGCGCACGATGCACAGGTCATCGGCGACGCTGCCGATGTGCGGAAACAAGTCGCAGATTTCCTGGCCCGATTGGCCGAATCTGCGGAACCCATGCTGCGGCCCGAAGCAGATCAGCGGCCGGTCTTGCAGTTGCGCGATCTGCTGCCCTTTGGTCATGGATTCGGGCATCGGCTTGCCGTGGTTCTGCGCGAGCGCCGGCTTGAAGTCGAATGTCTCGAGGTGCGAGGGGCCGCCGGCCTGATAGAGGAAGATGATGCGTTTTGCCTTGGCCGGATGATGCAGCGGATGGACGACGCCGCGCTGGCGGGCGGCGTTCGAATCCCCGGCCGGCAATCGCCTCTCGAGCAGCGTATTCAACGCGACCAGGCCGAGGCCGGCGATACCGCGGCCGAGAAACGTCCGGCGTTGAATGTCACGAATATGGGCATCCGGCATGGCGTCAGTTCCTGGTGATGGTTTCATGCAGGTTCAGGATGGCGCGAGCGATGGTGGTCATCGCGGCCAGCTCCGTTGTGCGCAAGCCCTGGGGAACAGGCGCGTCTCCGGCGGCCGCCAGCTCGAGGGCAGCCTGGGGCGATGCCTGGAAGCGCGCCAGGTTCTTTTGATACAGCAGCAGGAGCGTCCGCTGCTCAGCAGCGAGCGGCTTGCGGTTCAGCGCTCGCAGGAAGGCCCAATTCAGACGCGCGACAAGCGTCCGGCCGCCCTGTTCCAGAATGTTCTGCGCAAACACACGCGCCGCCTCCACATAGGTCGGATCGTTCAAAAGCACCAGCGCTTGCAGAGGCGTATTCGAGTTGACCCGGTTGATGGCGCATTCCTCGCGCGTCGGCGCATCAAACGTCATCATGCTCGGGTGGAGGAACGTACGCTGCCAGATCGTGTACACGCCGCGGCGGTAGAGATCGTCGCCGCGGCTGGCTGAATAGTCGCGTTTGGGGAAGTTGAGCGCAGCCAGGTAGCCTTCCGGCTGATAAGGCCGCACGCTCGGGCCGCCGAATTTCTCCTTCATCAGGCCGGAGACCGACAGCGCCACGTCGCGCACCAGTTCTGCATCCACCCGGAAGCGATTCTGCCTGGCCAGCAGCCGGTTGTCCGGGTCGCGCGACTCCAGTTTGTTGCTCATCGATGTCTGGCGGTAGGTGTGGCTCGTCACGATCGCCCGGACAAGGTGTTTCACATCCCATGCATGCGCGCCTTCCGCATTCCACTCCGGCTTGATGAGCTCCGCCGCCAGCCAGTCGAGCAGTTCCGGATCGAATGGCGGCCCGCCTTGCGAGCCGAGATCGTCGAGCACCTTGGAAAGGCCCGCTCCAAAGAACTGCCGCCAGAGCCGGTTGACAAAGACGCGCGCTGTCAAAGGGTTGTCCGGCGAGACAAGCCAATTGGCCAGATCGAGCCTGGTGGCTCGCGCGCCGCCGGTCTCGAGCTTCCCGAGAAAGGCTGGAATGGCCGGCTCGACGGCTTCGCCCGAATCATCCATCCAGTTGCCGCGCGGCAGGATGCGGGTAATGGCCGGAGTGGTTGCTTCGGTGACAACCACTCGCGGAATGGCTGCTTCGAACATCCCGGCCTCGGCTTCGAGCTTGTCGATTTCGGCAACCAGCGGCTGCAATTCATTCGAAGCCCACTGGAAGAATTCGTCGAGTGCCTTGTTGTGCGCTCTGGTTCGTTTCTCCTCCGGCGCTCGCAATGCAGCCAGCACATCGTCGGCGAGCCCGCCGGTTTCCATGTTCTTGCGCAGTTTGCGCACGTCCTCGGGTTCCGGCCAGGAATGTTCTGCGGCGGACAGCGCCAGCCGGAAACGGCCGACGGTGGCGCGGCGGTACTCGGAATCGTGGCGGATCCGGACCGTCAGGATCGAGTCCGCCTGCGTCTTCAGCTTGCCCGCAAAGCGCAGCGCGAGAAACAGATTGCGGTTCTCGCCATAGGTGGCGATGCCCCAGGCGGTTTTCGGATCCCCGTCGATGACGCCGAGGGGTGGATATTCCGGCGACACATCGTGGAAGCTCGCGGTTGCCAGCGCAAAGGCAATCTTGCTCGGCTGGCCGTTGCCGGCGGCCTCGGCTTCGATCCCGGTCACCACCAGCCGGTCGGCGCCGCGAGCCACGCGGATCCCCGGCAGGCTTTCGTCTTGCACGACTTCAAGGCCAAGCGCTGTCCAGGCCCCTTCGCCCGGCTTCAGCGTGACGATGTAGGTTTCGTTTTCCGGATTCGGCCCGCCGGCCACAACCAGCCCATTGCCAGGCTTGCGCTCGGTGATGAGGCTTGCCCCGGTGTAGGAATTGGCCTCCACCGGCTCATCATTGTAAATGGTGAGCTTTGCGCCGTTGAGCGTCTCGGCGGACGTGGGCCGCTGATACCGCCAGGTGAACTCACCTGATTCGAATCGCGACAGAAGATCCTTTTCCCATTCGGCGCGCTGCGGCGCGAGTTGCTTCGCTTTTTCCTCAAGGCTGCGCCGCGCCGTTGCGAGCTGCTCTTTCAACGCAGCCAGACGTTGCTGCTGCTCCTGGGTCGCCAGCGAGAGCTGCGAGCCCCACGCTTTCGGCCCGCGATCCGGCACCAGACCCGTTTCCTTGATATCCGCAAAGAAGGCCTTGAAGGAATAGAAATCGCGGGCGGTGAACGGATCGAACTTGTGATCGTGGCACTCGGCGCAGCCCATCGTGGATCCAAGCCACACGCTGCTGGTCGTGCGTACGCGATCGGCGGCATACTTGGCGAGGTATTCCTTGGGCTGAACGCCTCCTTCGGCTGACGTGCGGTTCATGCGGTTGTATGCTGAGGCGATCTTCTGCTCGATGGAAGCGCCGGGCAGCAAGTCCCCGGCAAGCTGTTCGCGGGTGAATTCGTCAAAGGGCTTGTTGTCGCGAAAGGCGCGCAGCACGTAGTCGCGGTAGGGCCAGGCCGGAAACGGATTGTCGCCATGGAAGCCGCACGTGTCGGCGTAGCGGACAGCGTCGAGCCAGTGCATCGCCTGTTTCTCCGCATAGCGCGGCGACTCGAGCAGCCGGGCGGCGAGCTTTTCATAGGCGTCCGCTGAAGTGTCTTTGAGGAAGGCATCCACTTGCTGCGGCGAGGGCGGCAGCCCGGTCAGATCGAGAGAGAGACGCCGGATGAGCGTGACGCGGCCGGCCTCGGGCGAGGCGTCGAGCCCTTCGCGTTCGAGGCGCGATTGCACGAAGGCGTCGATCGGATTCCTCAAAGGCGCTTTGGGGCTGTGCAATTGGGGGACCGGCGGCCGCCGCACCGGCTCGTACGCCCAATGCCCCTCGTATCTGGCGCCTTCGGCAACCCAGCGGCGGATGGTTTCTTTTTGCGCCGCCGTCAGGTCTTTGTGGGCGTACTTAGGCGGCATCAGCCGGGCGGCGTTTGGCGTGAAGATGCGGTCGATGATGGCGCTTTGCTCAGGCTTGCCCGGCACGATCGGCGTAACGCCCGCTGGAGTCGCTTTCAGCGCCTCTTCGCGCAGATCGAGCCGCAACCCTGCCATCCGCGCGCCCTTGTCCGGACCATGGCATTTGAAGCACGTGTCGGACATGATAGGCCGGATTTCGCGGTTGAAGCTGACGTCCGCCTGGGCGAGCCAGGGGAGCAGTACCAAGAGCGCAAAGGCCGCGGCCCGCGGCGCCATAGCCTTGAGGAACGCTGGAGTGTTCCTGCCGCGGGCGCGGTCCGTTTTGCGCGTGTTCCTCAAAGGACCCTCAGCTCGCCGCAGCCATCTGGAATGGCTCGTCCGCGCTGCCGCCGTAGATGCTCGGCACTTTGGCCCCCATCGGCCGCAGGTATGCCGAAAGCTGGCCGCGATGATGACACGAATGCTTGATCATAAACCCCAGATAAGCAACGCCCGGCAGATTGAACACGCCGTAGAAGTCGATCGTCTTGGCCGCCTGTTCCCCGGAAAGCGCCTTCACCTTGGCCAATGCCGGGCCGTAGTTGGCATCGTAGTAGGCCAGCACATCGGCTGAAGTTTTCATATCTTCAGGCCGCTTGGCGTCCTCCTGCGGGAAGTTTGCGTTGGCAATCCCGTTCAAGAACCAGACCTCGCTCACGGCGATGTGCCATGCCAGGTCGATCGCCGTCATCGAGGTGGGATGCGGGGTGTAGCTGCTCTTGTCCACCGGGACGGCGGCAATCACTTTTCGAGTGGTGGCCGATTCGTTTTCGGCATCCTGGCTCGAGAGAGCGAGCAGCATGGAAGCGTGTTCAGGCGTCATGGATGTCTCCTTACCAGCAATTTCGTTTCGGTCTGACAATTGAGGTTACCTCGTTCCGGGGCCCTGGCGCCAGTGGGATTCCTGCTACACTACCAGGTTCATGAAGCTTTCCGATCTGAGGCGGCTGGCCGTCCGAAAGCAGTTGCGGGTTCACTTCGCGGTTGCGGGCGCGATGGAGTGTGTGGTCAACGAACACGGAGTGGTGCAAGTTCCTCAATTGCAATCCATTCCTGAGTTCAATGTGGAGGAATCCTTGAGCTCGGTTTCGGCGTTTCGGATTGATGCTCTCTCGGCCGATTCCGCCAAAGCCCGGCCGCAATCCGTTTCCCTGCAAGATCTGGAAAAAATGATCGCCTCGCTGAGTCCCGGGACTCCGGCGGCCGCCGACCACGACGAGTAGAGTTGACACCTCCGCTTGCTCACGCGCGCGGCTCAGAAAGCGCTTCCGAGCCGCGACCGTCAGGGAGCGGATGCAGCGGATGCGCTACCGGTCGAATTCCTGCCCCGGATCGGATATCATAAATAGGCACCAGGTAGAACGATCAGCTCACAAGAAAAATAGCGAAAAAGAACTGACGCCGTGGTTTCGCACGCGGCGAAAGGAAACGACAATGGATAAGCTGGCGCAAAACATCCAGGAGGCCTTCCTCAACAATGCCCGCCGGGACAAGATCTTCCTCACCATTTACTTGATGAGCGGAGTGAAGTTGAGCGGCCGAATCAAGAGTTTCGACAAATACTCGGTTGTGCTGGAGACGAACAATCAGGAACAGCTCATTTTCAAGCACGCCATCTCGACGGTGGTAGTACCCAAGTCCGCCTATGTCGCCGGAGCCACCCACCCGGCTGCGGGCGCGGGCGCAGGCGTGGGGGCTCCCGTCCCGTTGCCAACTTCGGAGGCAGAATAGATTCGGGAACAGGGCAATATCGTCAAGGCTGAAAAAGCGATCCTCGTGGGCGTGGATCGGAAGAGACGTGTTGCCGGCGGTGAATCGTCCGCCGCCGAGGAGTCCCTCAAAGAGCTGGCCGCCCTTGCATCCACCGCCGGTGCTGAGGTGCTGGACCGCATCACGCAGATCCGGCCCACCCTGCATGCCGCCACGCTGATCGGATCCGGCAAAGTGGAGGAGTTGGCCGGGATGGCCTCGGGCCGGGAGGCCGACCTGGTGATTTTCGATCACGAGCTCACCCCCACACAGCAGCGCAACCTCGAACTGGCTCTGGGAGTCCGGGTGATCGACCGCACCCAGCTCATTCTGGACATTTTTGCCAGCAGAGCGCGAACCCGCGAGGGACAGTTGCAGGTGGAATTGGCCCAGCTCAATTATCTGCTGCCAAGACTCACCGGGCGGGGCGTCGAGATGTCGAGGCTGGGCGGCGGCATCGGCACGCGCGGTCCCGGCGAGACGCAGTTGGAAACCGACCGCCGCAAGATCTTCCGGCGCATCCGCCGGATCGCGCAGGACCTGGAATCCGTGCAGGCGGGCCGGGCGATCCAGCGGCGGCAGCGGGAGGAAGTTCCGCTTCGGACGATTGCACTGGTGGGCTATACCAATGCCGGCAAATCGACGCTGTTCAACCGGATGACGGGAGCAGCCGTCGTTGCCGACGCGCGTCTGTTCGCCACCCTCGATCCGACGGTGCGGCAGCTCGAATTGCCCTCGCGCCGCCGCGCCCTGTTGAGTGACACCGTCGGATTCATCCGCAAGCTGCCGACGACGCTGGTCAAGGCCTTTCGCGCCACACTCGAGGAAGTCCGGCAGGCGGCGCTCCTGTTACACGTGGTGGACGTATCCTCGGAGCGCGCCGAAGAGCAGACCCGGCAGGTGCTCGAGGTGTTGCGGGAGATCGAGGCCGATACCATGCCTCACGTGCTGGCGCTGAATAAAGTCGATCTGTTGCCGGATGGGCCGCAGCAGTCAGAAACGATCGGCTGCCGGCTGCTCGGCGAACATGCCGAAGCCGTGCGGGCACGCGCCGTTGCCGTCTCGGCCCGCACCGGCTTCGGGATCGACCGGCTGCTCGAGCTGATCGACGAGGCGCTGCCCGCCGATCCCGTCGTCCACACGCTGTTCCGCATCCCCCTCGGCGAGGCGGACAAGATCCACTTCCTGCACGAGCGCGCCCGCGTACGCCACGTCGCCTATCGCGGCGAGTGTTGCGAAATCGACGCCGATGCACCAGAATCGTTGCGCCGGCAATTGCAGGATTTTGTGGTCCAATAGAGGAAGCGGATTCGGGAGCCGGGCAGCATGAACATTCCCAACAGCCTCACCCTGTTGCGCATCTTCTTTGTGCCCCTGCTGGTCGCCGCCATGGTGACCGACAGCCGCACGCTCCATGTGGCCGGGTTCTCGATTGCCAATGAACAGGTGGCGCTGGCGATTTTTCTATGCGCCGCAGCCACTGACTTGCTGGATGGCTACCTGGCTCGCCGCTGGAAGCAGATCACCACGGTCGGCACGTTGCTTGACCCGATCGCGGACAAGCTGCTGATCTCGAGCGCTCTCATCTCGCTGGTGCAAGTGCAGGTGATCCCCGGCTGGATGGCGATTCTCATTATCGGGCGTGAGTTCGCCGTTACCGGCTTACGGAGCATTGCCGCCGCCAGCGGCATCACGATCAAGGCGAGCGACTTGGGCAAGACGAAGATGCTCGCCCAGGTGATTGCCATCTCGCTGGCGATGCTGAGCGTTCATTCGCAGGACATTCTGCTCTATGCCATGGTGTGGATGTGGGGTGTGGTGTTCTTCGGAGTAGCCAGCGCGGTCCAGTATTTTCTGAAGTTCTGGCGCCAGCTCGATCTGGATGTCAAGCTGCGGCGCCGCCAGGAGCTGCTCCGGCTCGATCGCCAGCGCCGCCGCGCGGCGCGTGCTCGAAAAGAGGCCAGCGTGGGCAGCCATGAATGAGCCGCCTAAGAGCCGCCTTAAGCCGCGCGATGAGCGCGAATCCGCCTCCGCGCCGGCCCGTCCAACGCCCGCAGCGCCATCTTGAGGTCGTAGTGGGATTGCAGGTTCATCCAGAATTCGGGGCTGTTACCGAAGTAAAGCGCAAGACGTACGGCGGTATCGGCGGTAATCCGGCGGCGGTTGTTCACGATCTCCGCGATCCGGTTTGGAGAGACGCCGATGGCCTTGGCAAGCTGGTTCTGAGACAGGCAGTACTCAGCCAGGAATTCTTCTTTCAGCATCTCGCCTGGCGTAACGGGCTCAAATTCACTTTTGCTCATACGTCGTGAGCGTCGTTCCCGACCCACCGAAAGATCACTCGCCATTGGTCGTTAACACGAATCGAGTAAAAGCCATCGAGCTTGCCTTTGAGGCTCTCCAGGCGGTTTGCGGGTGGCACACGCATGTCTTCCAAAGACGCCGCTCAGAACATGTATTCCCGCAGCACGGACACCGTTTGCGTCAATCCCTGCGCTTCAAGTGTTTCGAGGTATTCCTCGACTGTCTTAGGCGGGTTTTTCAGGCTCTCCCGATGATCCCGCGCCGCAGCCACTACCAGGCCGGGAGCCAGATCGAGGAGATGCAGTATGAACTCATCCGGGTGTTGCGCCTCGATGCCGAACTGGCCCAGGGTCTCGGCTGGAAAGTCGCGCAGGTTTGAGGTCACGATTACGTCGGCCCGCCCGCGAATGGCCGCCGCCAGGACGTGCCGGTCATCAGGGTCGGGAAGCTGCAGGCCCTCTATCAGATCCTCATAGCCCGTGACAAGGGCATCCGGCGCATGTTGATCCATCAGCATGCGCGTCCGCTCAAGCTTGTCACGCGACAAATCAGGACGCCGGCGCAGCAGCGCGCAAATCCATTCTTCGTGCACCCCAGCCGACCATCTGGCCCGAAACAAGCCCGTGAGAGCAAGGCGCATCAGTAGGTTCCGCAGCTCGGCGGGATACAGAACGCTCGCATCGTAGAAGGCGGCGAAACTCGACACGGCGCCTAGATTCCGAGTTCCTGGTCATAGGCGGCCAGCTCTGCGAGCGCCGCTCGGCGGGCAGCATCGGCATGCCGTTTGTAGTTCATCAATCCCTCGAACCGCACGCGGCGATGAGTGCCAACGCGGCGGTAATCGATCTTGCCATCATCCAGGAGCCGAATCAGCGACGGCCGCGAAATGTGCAGCATGTCCGCCGCTTCCTGAGTTGTCAATTCGGCATGGACGGGAATCAGCGTCACGGCATTGCCGCGCGCCATTTCCTCAAGAATCCGCACGAGCAACCGCACCGCCGACGCCGGCAGCTTGACAGTTCCTTCCGGCGACGTATCGTCCATGATCCGGAGCTGCATGGGATCAGCGTCCTGCAGCCGCGATGCCAGAACACGGCTGGTTTCCTTGGCCAGAGCCGCTTCAGCCTCGGACGGAAGGGCAGGGGTCATTACGGAGTGGGGCATCATCTTAACCTCTTTCTTCGTTTCTCCTAAGATCACCATATCATACAATCGAAGCAAACGCAAGTATTCGAAGTAAGCGTAACAATCTGTTACAGGGCAGGTCCCCCGGGTTCGGTATGGTAGTATGGTATCAGTATGGCAATGGCGAAAGTGACCTTCAGCCTGGACCACGGCACAGTGAGACGCCTTCAGGAGGCGGCCGAGCGACTCTCGCTCCCCAAGAGCGAGGTCGTCCGCGAGGCGATCTGCGAGTTTCACGAACGGATCGGACGCCTGAGCGAGAGCGAGCGGCTGCACCTGCTCAAGATGCTTGACGAGATGCTGCCGGCAATTCCGGCACGCCCCGTTCGCCAGGTTGACCTCGAGCTCAAGGCGATCCGCCGGGCTCGGCACGCTGGCGGCCGAAGAACAGCCACGCGGACACGCTCTTGATTCTGCTTGACACTTCAGTCCTCGTGGACAGCCTCTGCGGGCCCCGGCGATCCGCTCCTGCACTGCGCCGGCTGCTCGAGGCGGGAAACCGGATACTCGTCCCTACGCTCGTCCTGTACGAATGGCTGCGGGGTCCGCGGCTCGAGCAGGAACTCGCCGCTCAGCAAGCCCTGTTCCCCAGTGAATCCGCGGTGTCCTTTGGCCCCCAGGAGGCGGCTCTGAGCGCGAAGCTTTACCGTCTGGTACGCCGCCCCGGAGGCCGCGAAATCGACCTCGCGATCGCCGCCTGTGCCATCGGCCGGCAAGCAGCTCTGTGGACTCTGAACACCGCCGACTTTGCAGACATTCCCGATCTTCGTCTGGTCACCCCCTGAAGCCGCCGGTGCTATGATCACCACCGGAGACCTGCCTATGAGGCAAACGCTTCTCTCGCCGCCGCCGGCGACGCATGAAGTTCTCAATCAGCCGCCCGCCCTCGCCGATTACAACCTGTTCACCACGGACCAGGTCCTTGCCGCCTCGGTTCGCCGCGGCGGCGCCGGCTGGGCCGAACCGCGCCTCGAAGAGTACGGGCGAATCATGGGCTCCGAGGAAGCGATTCGCTGGGGCTTTCAGGCCAACGAGAATCCGCCTGTGCTGCACACCCATGACCGCTTCGGCCACCGGCGCGATGAAGTCGAGTTCCACCCCGCCTGGCACGCGCTGATGCGGCTGTCCTTGGAACATGACCTCCACAGCCTGCCGTGGTCCGAGACCCAACCAGGCGCCCACGTGGCCCGAGCGGCGCTCCTGATGATCGCCAGCCAGACCGAGGCGGGCCATCTCTGCCCACTGTCGATGACCTGCTTTTCCGTGCCCGTGATCCGCCGTGAGCCGGCGCTCGCCCGCCAGTGGGAACCCCGGATCCTGTCCCGCTTATATGACCCGCGCTTGCTGCCCCCGTCGTCGAAAAACAGCGCGCTGGTCGGGATGGCGATGACCGAGAAGCAGGGCGGATCGGATGTGCGCGCCAACACCACCAGGGCCGAGCCGCTCAACAGCGTCGAGTATCGGATCACCGGCCACAAGTGGTTCTGCTCGGCGCCGATGTGTGACGCGTTTCTGGCGCTGGCGCAGGCGCCGGGCGGGCTGTCCTGTTTCTTCCTGCCGCGCTGGACGCCGGAGGAAACGAAGAACCATTTCTACATTCAGCGCCTCAAGAACAAGCTCGGCAACCGCTCGAACGCTTCGAGCGAAGTCGAGTTCGACGGGGCCTGGGCCATGCGCATCGGAGAGGAAGGCCGCGGCGTCGCCACCATCATCGAGATGGTGACGGGCACGCGCCTCGATTGCATCGCCTCCTCTGCCGGCGGCATGCGGCAGGCACTGACCCAAGCCATCCACTATGCCCGCCACCGGTGCGCCTTCACCCGTCTGCTGGCGGATCAGCCCCTCATGCAGAACGTGCTGGCGGACCTGGCCATCGAGTCGGAAGCCGCAACGCTGCTTCTGATGCGGCTGGCCAGCGCCTTTGATTCCCGCCATACCGACGCCGGCGAGCACGGATTCGCCCGGCTGGCGACCGCCGCCGCCAAGTACTGGATCTCCAAGCGCGCCATCGCCCATGTCAGCGAAGCGCTCGAGTGCCTGGGCGGAAACGGCTACGTCGAAGAATCGATCCTGCCCCGGCTCTATCGGGAAATGCCCGTCAATTCGCTGTGGGAAGGCGTTGGCAATGTCATCGCTCTGGACATTCTGCGGGCGATGGCGACCGAGCCGGAGTCCGTCGATCGCGTGCTCGATGAAATCCGCCTCGGCCGGGGCGCCGACCCGCACCTCGATGCGCACATCCTCGCCCTCGAAGCCGACCTGACTCACACCGCCCACGACGTCGAAGCCCGCCGGCTGGCGGAGCGCATTGCTCTCGCCCTCCAGGGATCGCTGCTGGTGCGTCACAGCATCCCGGCGGTGGCTGATGCGTTTTGCCGTTCCCGGCTCGGAAAGGACTGGGGCTTCTGCTGCGGCACGCTGCCCGCCGCCACGCCGTTCGGGTCGATCCTCGATCGAGCAGCCATGGTATGAGCGCCGCAACCCATACAGTGATCATCGGCGGCGGCGTCATCGGCGTCTCCTGCGCTTACTTTCTTGCCAGACGAGGCGCCCGCGTGACTCTTCTGGAACAGAGCGAAATCGCCGCCGGAGCGTCCTTCGGGAACGCCGGCGTGATCGCCCCCGGACACGCTCCGATCAATAAGCCGGGCCGTGTCCGGCAGGCGCTGAAATCGCTCTTCGACCCGCTGAGCCCTTTGTTCGTGGCGCCACGGCCGGACCCCGCGCTGGCCGCCTGGCTGTGGGCGTTCCGCAAAGCATGCACCGCTGAGCATGTCGAGTCCGCAATGCGCCTGCTCGGTCCTCTCGGGCACGCCACCCGCAGTCTGTTTGATGATCTGGTCAAACAGGAGAAGCTCCAGTGTGACTTTCGCCCCACCGGATACCATGAAGCCTACCTCACCGCGCCCGGCCTCGCAGCGGGAACGAAGGAAGCAGCGCTTGTTCAGCGCCACGGCTACCATCCGGAGACCCTTTCCGGTGATGCCTTGCGAGAGCGCGAGCCGGCCTTGAACCGTCAGGTGATCGGCGGAATCTTCTACCCGGAAGCAGCCACCGTGAACCCTCATCGCTTCGTGCTCGAGCTTGCCGAAAGCGCGCGACGCCAGGGCGCCTCGCTGCGGACCGGGACCGGTGTCGCCGAGATTCTGGCTGCCAACCGCCGGGTGACAGGCGTTCGCACAGCCTCCTCCGAAGTGATCGAGGCGGATGCAGTCGTGCTGGCCGCCGGCGTCTGGTCCGCAAAGCTGGCTCGCGGGCTCGGCCTGAAGCTCCCGTTGCAAGGCGCGAAAGGCTACCACCGGGACGCCATGCCGGCGGAAGGCACGATGCCATTCTTCCACCACGCCTGCGTCTTTGCGGAAAAATCCGTTTTCGCGACGCCCATGGACGGATTTGTGCGCTTCGCCGGAACGCTCGAGTTCTCGGGCCTCAATCACCAGATCCGCCGCCCGCGCCTCGATCAGCTCACCAATGCCGCCAGGCTCTACGCCAACGGGATCGGCGAGACGACGCCGCTTTCCGAATGGTGCGGCTTGAGGCCCTGCCTGCCGGACGGCTTGCCCGCAGTAGGCCCGGTGGCCACCTGCGGCGGCCTGTTCATCGCCACCGGACACGCGATGCTGGGTTTGACGCTGGCTCCAGTCACCGGCAAACTGATGGCGGAGTGCGTTCTGGATGGCACGCCGGCGATGGATCTTCGCCCCCTTCGGCCGGAACGGTTTTGAACGCCGCCTGTGCATGCTACCGTGGTAATTTCCATGGAGCAAGTCCGGTCCGCCACGCGGGTTCTGATCGTGGATGACGAAGAAGCGCATCGCAGCGCCCTGGCGGCGATGGTCTCAAGCTGGGGCTTTCAAACCGAGATGGCAGCCGACGGAGTCGAGGCGCTGGAAGCGCTCGGCCGGTTCCCCGCGAACGTCCTGGTCACCGACCTGATGATGCCGCGCATGGACGGCAAAACGCTCCTCAAGGAGTTGAGCGCTCAGGGGAGCACGCTGCCGGCCCTGGTGCTGACCGCCTTCGGCAATCTCGAGACTGCCCTCGAGACGATCCATGACTTGGGTGCGTACTGGTTTCTGGAAAAGCCGATCCAGCCGCGCGAGCTGCGCCTGCTGCTCGAGCGTGCGGCGGCACAGAGCCGGCTGGCCGGCAAAGCCGCCCAACTCGAGCAGCAGCTCAGCCATCAGGGCGTGCTGGGCGAGCTGGTGGGCGGCTCGCGTCCGATGCGGCAGGCCTTTGCGCTGCTCCGCCAGGTGGCGCCCAGCAAAGCAGCCGTGCTGATCACCGGCGAAAGCGGCACCGGAAAAGAATTGGCTGCCCGCGCGATCCATGCCCTCAGCCCGCGCGCCGGCGGCCCTTTTGTGGCCGTCAATTGCGCCGCGCTCCCCGAAACACTCATCGAGAGCGAGCTGTTCGGCCATGAAAGGGGCGCCTTTACCGGCGCACTCGAGCGCCGCGCCGGCTGCTTCGAGCTGGCACACAACGGCACCCTGCTGCTCGATGAAATTGGCGACATGCCGTTTCCTACCCAGGCCAAGCTGCTTCGCGTCCTCGAGGACTCCAGGGTGCGGAGGCTCGGTGGAAAGAGCGAGATTCTGGTGGACGTGCGCCTGGTTGCTTCCACCAACAAACCGCTTGAAGAGCACATCCGGCGCGGCGCCTTCCGCGAAGATCTGTATTACCGCCTCAATGTTTTCCCGATTCTGCTCCCGCCGTTGAGGGACCGCAAAGACGACTTGCCGTTGCTCTGTTCCGCCCTGATTGCCGAATTGAACAGGAAGCACGGCTGCCGCGTCACCGATCTTTCGCCGCCGGTGCTCGAGAATCTTCACCAGCATCTCTGGCCTGGGAACGTCCGCGAGCTGCGTAATGTGCTCGAGCGCGCCGTCATTCTCGCCGGCCAGGGAACGATCATCGGACCGCACCTTCCCCCGCAGTTCCAGGGCGGCGAAGAGAAAACGCCGGCTGTCCGTTCCCCAGCGGCGCTTTCCATCTCCCTGCCGGTCGGGGTGACCATCGACCAGGCTGAGCGGGCGCTGATCGAGATGACGCTCCAGCACACCAGGTTCAACCGCACCCGGGCTGCCGAGATCCTCGGCATCAGCATGAAGACGCTGTTTAACAAGCTCAAGGGGTACGGAACCGTGGACGCCGAGGACGGCGTCGGCACGTGACGATGGTCCTCGAGTTACCTCTATCGCCATGTCACTGAAAACCAGGCTGCTCGTCCTGATCGTGCTGCTGGTGACCGTGATTGTGACCCTGCTGTCCGCGATGAACCTGACCGGCCTGGTCCAGAGTTGGTCCGCCGGCGTCCTCGAGCGTTCCGAGCTGGTGGCGCAGCAGGTCAAGAGCCTCGTGCTGGCCCGCACCAAGGAGCAGTCGGAAGCCGCCCATCCCCCGCCCGCCAATCTCGACGAAAGCAAGCGGCTATGGACGAAGATCGTGGCCGGCGACCCGCAGCTCGAGCAGCTCGTCCGGAGCACAATGGCCCACGCCGAAATGATCGTCGAGATCGTCGTCGCCGATGAGCTGGGCGAGATTCTGGTTTGCTCGAATCCGTCCCGCAAAGGCGGCATCATCCGCAAGCTGCCTTCGTTTGCAGAGTGGAAAGCCAAGGAAGTGACCGACCGGCTGCTCGAGCTGGCGGGAGGCCATCAGGATTACGAGGTGACGCTTCCGCTCGGCGTGCCTCAGCAGAAATTGCCGATCTTCACCATCCAGATCGTCGTGTCGAGCGTTTTTCTGCGCAGCGCGATCCTTCCACAGGTGCGCTGGCTCGGCGTCATCTCGGCGGCCAGCCTGCTGATGTCCATTCTTCTCGGGGTGTTTTCGGCCAATCTCGCCATCGGGCCGCTGGCCAGCATCAGCAAAGAGATCGACCGCATCGCCTCCGGCGCCGGCGTCGCGGGCGAGAAGGACCGCGATCCGCTCGGCAAAACACGCGAGCTGGCTATCGTCCAGTCCAAGCTCAATCTGCTTGGCCAGCAGATCCGCGGCGCACAGGAGGACGCCACCCAGATGCGCAGCAACATCGAAACGCTCATCGAGCGCATGGAGGACGCCGTCCTGCTGTTCGATCGCGACGACAAGCTGATCCTGGCCGGACCGGCAGCCGAGCGCCTCCTGGAAGCACACCGGCAGCAGATGATGGGCTGCAAAGTCGACGAGGTGTTCCCGCCCTCCGACGCGCTCGGCGGAGCCATTCAGCAGTCGATCCGCCTGGGCACCCCGGCCAGGGATTATCTGGTGAACTTCGAGCGCGACGGCCGGCCGCCCCTCAGACTGCTGCTGAACGTGAATCCGTTATCGGATCGCTCCGGCACCCTGATCACGCTTCGCGACGCCGAGTCGCGCCATCAGGTGGCCGCCCAGCTCGATGTCTCCCGCCGGCTGTCCGCCATCAGCCGGCTCACCGGCGGTGTGGCCCACGAGATCAAGAATCCGCTCAATTCCATTGCCCTCCGTCTCGAGCTGTTGCGCAGCCGGTTTGCCGAGAGTCCCGAAGCCGACGACGAGATCAACGTCATCAGCCAGGAGATCCGCCGCCTGGACCGCGTCGTCAAAACGTTCCTCGACTTCACTCGGCCCGTCGACCTTACCGTCGAGGACGTGGACCTGGCTGCGCTGGCGCGCGAGATTACCGCCCTCGTTCGGCCCCAGGCGGCCATGCAGCAGGTGACCATCCAGTTCTCCGCCGAGCCGGAAAACATCCCCATGCGCGCCGACCGCGACCTGCTCAAGCAGGCCATTCTCAACGTCGTCGTCAACGGCATCGAATCCATGCGAGACGGCGGCACGCTCTCGGTGAAAGCGCTCCTGATGGCCGATCATTGCCTGCTTTCTGTTCAGGACGAAGGACCGGGCATCCCCGAGGAGCACCAGAGCAAGGTGTTCCAGCTATACTTCACAACCAAGGAGAAAGGCTCCGGCATCGGGCTGGCAATGACATTCCGGGCCGTCCAGCTTCACAATGGTACAATCGACTTCACCAGCGAGCCTGGCAAAGGGACCATCTTCCGCTTGCGCTTTCCCTTCGCGGCCGATGCAGTGTAGCCATTCAATCGCGGCTTCTCGATGACAGCAGTTCGACCCACGACGTTGATGGCGGCGGCGGTTGCCGCCATCCTGGTCTCCTCTTGCAGGAAAAAAGTCGCCGCCCCGCCTGCTCCCTCTCCTCCCGCCATCATCCTCCCCAGGAAGATCGAGCCGCCGCCCAAGCCGCCCACACTCCCGCCGGCGCCCAAGATCGAAACTCCTCCGCCGCAAAGCCCGCCCGTCCAGGTCGAGGTGAGGACGCCGCCTCCCACACCGGTTCCTCAAAAAAAGCAGCGCCCCCGCACCGCCAGGAAACAGGAAGTCAAGCCCCCGGAAGTCAAGCCGCCCGAAGCTAAGCCGCCGGAAAAGGACCCCGTCGCCGCCGAGGCCGGCCCAAAGCTCAGCCAGATCCTTGCCCCCGACCAGCAGCGCGAATATACCAGGCGGCTCGAGACGTTGCTCGAAGGCGTCCGCGGCGCGCTGGTGATGCTTCAAACCAGGAGCCTCGACCGCGAACAGAAGGAATCCGTGAACCGCATCCGGATATTTGTCGCTCAGGCCGAGCATGCCCGCGAGGAGGATCTGGTGAGCGCAGTCAACCTCGCCGAGCGTGCTGACCTGCTTTCACGCGATTTGCTCGGGCGCGTGCGGTAGTGTGGGGCGGCCATTCTTGGCTGCCGCCGGCTTTCGAGCCGGCGAACTGGAACTACTCGAGCTTCGCCGTCGGCGCTGCCTTCCCATCCTCCGGCGTGAACAGCCGCACCTCGACCCGGCGGTTCTGCCGCCGGCCGTCCCGGGTAGCGTTGTTCGCCGCCGGCGACTGGCTCCCCGAGCCAAGCACATAAATCGCCCGCAGCGGAATCTTGTGTGTCGTCACCAGGTAGCGCGCCACCGCTTGCGCCCTCCGCTGGCTGAGCGCCAGGTTCAACTCCGCCGGACCCTGGCTGTCGGTGAATCCTTGCACTTCAAAGACGAACTTCTTTCGCGACAAAGCCTCTTTCGCGATGCTGTCCAATCCGGCCTTCGCTTCCGCGTCCAGTTCGCTCCTGCTCACCCCGAACAGCACGTGGAGTGTTTTCGCCACCCGGTAGTTCTCCAGGTTCTCGACGTAGCGCTGCAAGTTGTTCGACCGGTTCTCCGCGTGCGCCCAGGCGTCGGCCGCCTGTTGCTGCGCTGCCTTGGCTGCATCCGTCGCCTGTCCGGCGTTCCTCCCGGCTTGCTGCGCCATGTCCGTCGTCTTCTTCAACCCGGCATCCGTCTGTTTCACATTGGCTTCCAGGTCGATCACCCGCTCCCGTGTCTTGTTGACATCGGTCTCCAGGGCCTCAATGGACTTGCCCTGCTCGCCCGACTTGCGCTCCATTTGCGACACCCGCTGATCCACGGGATTGATTTGCCCCGACACATACTTCTTGCTGGCGCATCCGCCCGTGAGAACAGCGCTCGTCAAAACCGCTAGGAGGAAACGCTGAGAGTGCATACAAAAGCCCCCTGTTCCTTATTTAAGTCCTTAGAATGTGATTGGCCGGTGGCGGCAACGCTCGGAGGGAGACGTTTCAGGGAGCCGCCACCGGCTGATAGGCCCGCGGGAGAGACCACGGGAGGCTGCGACGGATACCGGAATTGGTAAAAATTGCCAGGAGAGGAAAAAAATTCTGCATCGTTGACGGCAGAAGTTCCCAAGCAAACCCTTCTTCTCCGGTACTGAACCGCATTTAAACCATTCCGCAGCAACTGTGCTGCCAAACCCTCGCTCGAAACCCAGGAGACTTTCCACTCCCCACGCCCACTATCTCTTCGAGGTGGAGTCCGGCCTGGCATACCTCGATTCCGTCGATGTCTGGGCACGCACCCTCTTGGTGCCGCTGGCGGTTTGGATTCTGATCAGCGGCCTGGACGACCTGGTTGTCGATTCCATCTGCCTGTTTACCTGGCTCTCTCAACGGGCGTTGCACCGTTCCGCGGACTGGGCCGACGACGAGCAAGCGGCCCTGTCCGCCCCCCCCAAGCGCATCGCGATTCTCGTCCCTTGCTGGCGCGAAGACGGTGTCATCCGCCAGATGATCGAGAGCAACCTGCTCCGCCTCGAGTACCCCACCTACGATTTCTTTGTCGGCGTGTATCCCAACGACCAGCCCACCATGGCCGCCGTCCGCGAGCTCGAGACCCGGTTTGCCCGCGTCCACATGGCCCTTTGCGGCCGTCCCGGCCCGACTTCAAAGGCCGATTGCCTCAACTGGATCTACCAGCGCATGCTCGCCTTCGAGCGCCGCCGGAACGATCACTTCGACGTCGTCGTGACACACGACGCCGAAGACATCATCCACCGCCACGAGCTTCACTGGATCAACTACCACACCGACCTTTATGACATGGTGCAGGCGCCTGTGCTCCCGCTGGCGACGCCTTGGTCCCAATGGACCCACGGCATCTACTGTGATGAATTCGCCGAGTCTCAGTTGAAGGATATGCCCGGCCGCCAGATCCTTCGAGGATTCCTCCCCTCCAGTGGCGTGGGCGCCGGCTATACGCGATGGGCGCTCGACCAGCTCGACGCTGGCCGCGGGTGCATCTTCGAGCCGTCGTGCCTCACCGAAGATTACGAAAACGGCCTCAAGCTCCATTTCCTGGGATGCCCGCAGCTCTTCATGAAGATGCATTTCGACGCCGGCGAGCCGGTGGCCACCCGCGAGTTTTTTCCGCAGACCCGCCAGGCTGCCATCCGCCAGCGCACCCGCTGGGTCACCGGGATCGCGCTGCAAAGCTGGGAGCGGCACGGCTGGCGTGGAGGTTGGGGCGCACGTTATTGGCTCTGGCGTGACCGCAAGGGCCTCATTGGGAATCCGGTGAGCATGCTGACCACCCTGCTGTTCCTCTACGGCTGTCTGAGCTGGCTCTCGAGCCTTCTATCCGGCCGTCCGTGGGCATTTGGCGTGAACCATTCCATCCCCGCGCTGGCCCTGCTGGGCTCCACCGCAACACTGCAATGCCTCCACCTCGCCGTGCGCGCCTGGTGCGTTTCCTTTGTCTACGGCTGGCGCTTTGCCACCGGCGTTCCTCTGCGTGCCCTCTATGCCAATTACATCAATTGCCTCGCCACCCTGGCCGCCCTCGCCCGCTATGCCCTCGCACGTTTCAGCGGCAGGCCCCTCCCGTGGCTCAAAACCGACCACTGCTATCCTGTGCCAGCCACACTATCCGAGCGCCCCAAGCTCGGCGAAATCCTGGTGGCCGCAGGACGCATCCCTCCCGAGCAGCTCCAGAGCCACATCCCCTTCAGCCGGATCGATTCACAACGCGTCCGCCGCAATCTGGCCAGAGCATTGCCGGCCCATGTCGTCGCTCAATGGAGAGTGCTTCCTTTTCAGGCCACTGGCGGGTTCCTCTTCCTCGCCTCGCCGGAGCTCCCCGGCGAGCGCTTTTCCGAATTGCTCGCCGCCTACACAAAGCTCACCGTAAGAATCCTGTTGGTCACCGAGTCCAATTTCAACGCCCTGCGTGCGGAGTTCCTCTGACAACGCCGTGTGCCCTTCCTCCTCTGGTTTGCAAGCGTCATGAACATCGCAACCCGCGCCGCGTCGCCGGTTTCAAATCCCGAGTTTCGGCTGCTCCTCGTTCGAGGATGACTGTGTATCGCATCTTCGGGGGGTTGCCCTCACGCGGGCTGCAGCCGGCATTCCTCTCTGCAGCTCGTGTCTGTCTAAATGAGAATGAACAAAGTGCGCCGGAACTGTGATTACGGCACCGGTGACCTTCTCGGTTGAAAAAGTCTCGGCATCGAACCGCAGCTTCCTAACATAAGGCCGCTTGCCAACGTGCTCGGTACGCCGAGTGGTAGGGCCGGAGGGGAAACGGCGGACGGGGCTGCGGGAAGCGGGAGCGCGCAAATTCGAGGGCGGCGGTCGGGCTCCATGAGCGTGACACCCGCAGCGATGGACAAAGGGCGTCGTTCTCGCCTCGGCCGAGGACCGACTGGCGCGGTACTCGGTGAGCTCGGTGTGCCAAGTCCGCTCTATCAAGTCATTTAACGAGGTAACCGAAATGGGGGGCCTCCGACGAACTCCTGAGAATGTGATAAGCTACCGGCGTACGGGAATGTGGGATATTGAAACCATCATACTCGCATCTGGTGAGGGTACGCGGCTTCGCCCCTTCTCGCTTGATCGGCCTAAGGGCCTTTTACCGATCTGCAATCGCCCATTGTTAGCTCGGCTTCTTTCGCAACTCAATGAATGTGGGTTCCGTCGTGCTACAGTGGCACTACCGCCGTGTGGAGATGACGTGCGAATGATGGCCGCGGCTTGCGCTCCACCTGGATTCGATCTCGTCCTTGATTGCCCAGACTTTCCTTCACCAGGATCTGCTTTAACGGTCCGCAGGATCATGGGATCTGGCACTTCGACTCCGATGGTGATTTATGGTGATAGCCTGCTCTCAGCCGACTTCGCCGGAATGGCAAGATTCCACATGACCGCTCGTGCGAACGGGGCAGAGGCTACGCTGCTTTATCACCGGCCCCACGACCTGATGCTCGGAGATCTGATGAGCAGGACCTACCACGGCATCCTCTCTATTGATGAGAACAATCGCGTAACCCGGTTTGTCGAGAAACCTCTCAGGTCGGAGATCCGGCCTGGCTTCGACTTGGCCAATGCGGCAGTGTTTCTCTGTGAGCGAAGCCTGCTAGAGAGAGCTGAGTTCCTGAGCGCAATCGATTTCTCTTTCGACATATTTGAGCCGGCCGTCAACATCAGCAAGCTTGCGATTTTCGGTACCGATATAGGTACTGGTTTTCGCTTCGATATCGGCTCGGTCGAACGATGGTCTGCCTTTAACTTGAAGATGTTAAATGGAGAATTACCCGGCAGGTTGCCTGGCCGCGAAGTTTCGCCGGGATTTCATGCGGGCGAAGCCTGCGAGTACGCGTTAGCCGACATTCGATCCCCGGTATTGCTCGGCAAAGAGGTTGTTATCGGACGGGATGTGCAGGTCGGTCCGAATGCGGTCATCGGAGATGGTTGCTGGCTCGCCGACGGCGCTTTCGTTCGAGAGAGCATTCTGATGGAGAACTGCAGAATTGGGATGCGAGCGTGGATAGACCGCGCTGCTATCGGGCCGAGTTGCTGGGTAGGCAACGGCGTGCGGCTGTCCGGTTTCACCGCTCTTGGGGCTTTCTCCGCGCTGCAACCAGGGCAGTGGCCCTGAGCGCGATCCACAAGGATAAGCCCGGGCGCCATGCTTTTCAGGGAAATTGCTTGGAGGTTCTTGTGATTGTGATTAAGACTTTTCTGACAGAGCACCGTTGGGAGATCATTTTTGGGCTCCTTTTTGCGGCGTTGTTCGGCGCGTTTATTCCAGTTGCTATCAAGCGGTACAAGAAGTTCAGACGCTGGATAAACCTTTACGGTCAAATCGAGGACACCGGA
>JACQDF010000146.1 GCA_016201205.1 Acidobacteriota bacterium | reverse complement strand
GCAAAAAGCGCTACGACTTGCCGCCGGCCAATTCCACAGTGCCGCCGGCGGCTTCGATCTTCTGCTTCGCCGAACCTGAGAACAGGTGAGCCTTGACGGAGATCCTGCGTCTGAGCTCCCCGCCGCCGAGCACCTTGAGCCCATCGCCGAGCTTCTTAATGACGCCGAGTTCAAGCAGCACGCCGGGCTCGAAGGCGTCGCCGGCGAGTTTGTCCAGCGTGCCGACGTTTACGATAGCGTACTCCTTGCGGAAGATGTTCGTGAAACCGCGCTTGGGGAGGCGGCGGTGCAGAGGCATCTGGCCGCCCTCAAAGCCGCGCATCATGCTGTAGCCGGAAATGGAGCGCGAGCCCTTGTGGCCGCGGCCCGAAGTCTTCTGCCTTCGGCTGCCCATCCCGCGGCCCACGCGGCGCTGCTTTTTCACCTGGCCGGCTGGGGGTTTGAGTTCACTGAGGTTCATACAGGTTTCTCCGCTGGCCTCATGGACATGATTCGACGATCTTGAGCAGGTGGGGGACTCGGGCGACCATGCCGCGGAAACCCGGGTTGTCCGGGCGCACCACCACCTGGTTGAGTTTGCGCAGTCCGAGCGACCGCACGATCCGCTTGTGTGTTTCCGGCGTGCAGATGGGGCTCCGGACGAGCTTGATTTTGATCTTGCCTTCGGGCATGAGGTGTCCTCCTAGAGCTTGTCGACCGCAAGCCCGCGCAATTCGGCTACTTCGCTCTTCTCGCGCAACTGCTCGAGCGCGTTGATGGTCGCCTTGACGGAGTTGTGCGGGTTCCGGGAGCCGAGCGACTTGGTAAACACGTTGGGGATGCCGCACGCTTCCACCACCGCCCTGACAGCGCCTCCGGCGATGACGCCGGTGCCCTGAGGCGCGGGCTTCAGCAGCACCAGGCCGCTGCCAAACCGCCCCAGCACCGGATGCGGAATCGTGCCCCCGAGCACGTGGATCTTACGGAGGTTCTTCTTGGCCGCCTCGAGTCCTTTCTTGATGGCGGCCGGCACTTCCTTGGCTTTGCCGGCGCCGAAGCCGACCACCTTCTGCGCCGAGTCGCCGACGACCACCAGCGCCGAGAAGCTGAGATTCTTGCCGCCTTTGACGACCTTGGTGACGCGATTGATCGAGACCACGGTTTCCTTCAATTGAAGAGCCGCGGTGTCGATTTTCCTGTTTGGTGTCGGTTGCATGCTAAAACTCCAGGCCGGCTTCGCGAGCGGCGTCGGCCAGCGCTTTGACGCGGCCGTGATAAAGGCAGCCGCCGCGGTCGAAGATGACTTTCTTGATCCCCTTGGCGAGGGCGCGCTCGGCGAGCAGCTTGCCGATGGACTTGGCGCCGGCGACGTTGCCGCCGTTGGCGACCCCCGCGCTCTTCTGGACCGAAGAGGCAGCCGCCAGAGTGCGGCCCTGGTGGTCGTCGATAATCTGCGCGGAAATGTGTTTCAGACTCCGGAACACGGCCAGTCGCGGCCGCTGGGCCCCGCCGGAAAGCCGTTTGCGGATGCGCCGGTGTATGCGCCGGCGAGTTTCGTTGCGATGGATCGGCGTTCTCATAGGTTCCTCTGATCAGCCAGGCCGGAGCCGCCCATTACTTGGTCGCTCCCGCACTGGTCTTGCCGACCTTCTTGCGCAGGACTTCGCCCTTGTAGCGGACGCCCTTGTTTTTGTAAGGGTCCGGCGGGCGCAGCGAGCGCATGTTGGCGGCTACCTGGCCTAACAACTCCTTGTCGTAGCCGGACAGCGCGATCGCGGTCTGCTTTTCGATCTTGCACTCGATGCCCGCCGGCAGAACGAACTCGATGGAGTGCGAGTAGCCGAGGTTAAAGGTGACGATGTTTCCCTTGACGTCGGCGCGGTAGCCGATGCCGGAGATCTCGAGCTCTCTCGTGAAGCCGCCGGAAACGCCGGCGACGGCGTTGGCGGCCAATGCGCGGGTCAGACCGTGCAAAGCGGCGTGCTGATCGGACTCGCGCTTGATTTCGATCGCGTTGCCGGCCTGCTCGGCGCGAATCCCGGCGGGAATGGGCACACTGAGCCTGCCCTTGGGCCCCTGAATTTCGATGCGCTCGCCGATGGACACGTTGACGCCGCTCGGCAGCGGGATAGGCTTCTTACCGACTCGAGACATTGCTTGGCACTCCGTTCCGTTACCAGATCCGGCAGAGGACTTCGCCGCCCAGGCCCGCCCTGCGGGCGGCCCGCCCGGTCATGACTCCTTGCGGCGTCGTCAGGATGTTGATTCCCAGGCCCCCCAGGACCTTGGGAATGCCGCGGGCGCCGACATACACGCGGCAGCCCGGCCGCGAGATGCGCTCGATGCGCGAGATCACCGGCTGATTCGCCGGCGTGTATTTCAGGTAGATTTTGATGGTCCGGCTCGGCCCGTCGTCGGCGATTTTGTAATTGAGAATGTAGCCTTCTTCTTTCAGAATCCGTGCGATGTCGGCCTTGAGCTTCGAGGCCGGCACGTCCACTTTCGAGTGGCGCACCAGCATCGCGTTGCGGATGCGCGTCAGCATGTCAGCAATGGGGTCGGATGTAGTCACGTTTCCTTCCTCCTTGAGCTACCAGCTCGATTTGATGACGCCAGGGATCTCGCCGGCTAGCGCCAACTGGCGAAAGCAAATGCGGCACAGGCCGAACTTGCGCAAGAAGCCGCGGGGACGCCCGCAGCGGAAACAGCGGTTGCGCTGCCGGCAGCGGAGCTTGGCCTCTTTGGCGGCCTTGGCTTTCTTCAGCTTGAGATCTTTGGCGATTTTGGCGGTTGTGGCCATTCGGTTCCGTCTCCTATTGCCGGAACGGCATTCCCATGTTCTTCAACAGCGCCAGAGCCTCGGCGTCTGTCTTCGCGGTGGTGGTGATGCTGATGTTCATTCCCTTGACCTTTTCCACCTTGTTGTAATCGATCTCGGGAAAAATCAACTGATCGCGGAGGCCGAGAGTGAAGTTGCCGCGGCCGTCGAACGATTTGTTGGAAACGCCCCGGAAGTCGCGCACACGGGGAAGAGCGACGTTGAACAGGCGGTCGAGGAATTCGTACATCCGGTCACCCCGCAGCGTCACCATCGAGCCGATCGACATTCCTTCCCGCAGCTTGAAAGCGGCGATGGATTTCCTGGCTTTGGTGATCACGGGACGCTGGCCGGCGATCGCGCCGAGCTCGTTCACCGCGCCGTCCATCAGCTTCGGGTTCTGGGTCGCTTCGCCCAGGCCGATGTTGACCGACACCTTGTCGAGCTTGGGAACCGCCATCGGGTTCCTGTAGCCGAACTCTTTCACCAGAGCCGGGATCACGTTCTTCAAGTAATGCTCTTTCAGTCTCGGTCTTGTTGCTGCCATATGCCGTCACCCTTTCCTTTCCAGCGTCTCGCCGGTCTTGCGGGCGATGCGGACGCGGCGCGTCTTGCCGCCGGCGGTTTCCACGCGAAAGCCGATGCGGGTGGCGACTCCGCCCGGCGTAAGCATGATGACGTTGGAGACATGGATCGGGCTCTCGCGCTCGGCGATGCCCCCTTTGATCTGCCGCGACGGGTTCGCCCGCGTGTGCCGCTTGACCAGGTGCACGCCCTCGACGATCAAACGGCCGGTGCCGCGGTTGACGCTGATCACCCGTCCCGTCTTGCCTTTGTCGCGGCCGGAGATTACTTTGACCACGTCGTTCTTCTTGATGCGAATGCGGCGGGGTGGTTCAGGTTGTTTGGCGCGTGGCATAAGATCAGATCACCTCCGGAGCCAGGGATACGATTTTCATAAAGCGCTTGTCGCGGAGCTCGCGGGCGACGGGCCCGAAGACGCGGGTGCCGACAGGCTCGCCGACTTCGTTGATGAGGACAGCCGCGTTCGAGTCGAAGCGGATGTAGGTCCCGTCCCGGCGGCGCGTTTCTTTGCGCATGCGCACAATCACGCAGCGCACCACCTTCCCTTTCTTGATATTGGAATCAGGAGCGGCTTCCTTGACCGAGGCGGTGATGATGTCGCCCAAGCCGGCGCGCAAGCCGAGATCGCCGCCGCGCGGCAGGATGCAGCTCAGCTTGCGGGCGCCGCTGTTGTCGGCCACCTCGAGAATCGTTCTCATCCCGATCATGGTCTTCTCTCCTTAAAACGCTCTCCCGTCTCCGTCCGCTCCAGGGGGACTTAGCCCCGCCAGGGGCCTATTCGGCAACCTCCACGCCGACACCGACCGCCTTGCGGACCACTTCCGCCAGGCTCCACCGCTTCAGCCGGCTCAACGGACGGCACTCGACGATGCGCACGATGTCGCCAACGCCGGCCTGGCCGGACTCGTCGTGCGCGTAAAACTTCTTGCGCTTGGTCACAATCCGCTTGTACAGCGGGTGAGGCACCCGCCGGGTCACTTCCACGACGATGGTCTTCTGCATTTTCGCCGAAACCACCTGGCCTACCTTCTCTTGCTTGTTCCGTTTCTTTTCTCCGGCCATCTGTTAATCCTTCTTCCCCGTTTCGAGCTCGCGCTCGCGCAGGACAGTGAGAATGCGGGCCCGGTCTTTCCGCAACTGCCGGTATTTTTTCAAGCCGTCCATCTGCCCCATCCCCATCTGGAACCGCAGGCGGAACATCTGCTCCTGCATGTCGCCATCCTGAGTCTGAAGCTCCTTTGTGTCCATCTGGCGAATCTTGTCAGCCTTCATGGTTGTTTCCTTCCGCGGCCCCCCTACGCTGCCTGGCGTGATACCACCCTGCAAACGATCGGCAGCTTCTGCGCGGCCAGCCGCATCGCTTTGGCGGCCACATCCGGCGCCACTCCCTCCATCTCAAAGAGAATCTTGCCGGGCCGGACCACGGCGACCCACTGCTCCGGAGCGCCTTTCCCTTTTCCCATTCGTGTTTCCGCCGGCTTCTTGGTGATCGGCTTGTCGGGAAACAGCCGGACCCAGACTTTGCCGCCGCGCTTGATGAAGCGAGTCATGGCGACGCGGGCGGCCTCGATCTGGCGGTCGGTGATCCAGGCATTGGTCAGCGCCTTGAGTCCGTAATCGCCAAACGCCAGGCTCGATCCGCGCCAGGCCTTGCCGCACCGGCGGCCGCGCTGTTGCTTGCGGTACTTGACCTTCTTAGGCATCAACATGGCGTCTTACGCTCCTTGGCCATCACTTTGGATTCTCGCCGCCCTCTGGCTTTGGCTCCTGTTTCCAGGACCGGGGCACCGGGTTGGCCATCGGCGGCGCCAGCGGTTGACCCTGTCTGGCTTCTGGCGCGCCTGCCTGCACGGGTGGGGCGGCGGCGTGACCAGCGTCCGCTGCCGGCGCCTGCTGCCGGGGCGCGCGGCGCGGCACTCGCCGCGGCTCGGGCTCATTCTTTGTCACGCCGCTGCGGCGGACCTGGCCATCCAGAATCTCGCCCCGGTAGACCCATGCCTTGATGCCGATCACGCCATAGGTGGTGTAGGCCTGGGCAAAGCCGTAATCGACATCGGCGCGCAGCGTGTGCAGCGGCAACTGGCCCTGCAGATACCACTCGCTGCGGGCAATTTCCGCACCGTTCAATCGCCCCGAGACGCGGACTTTGATTCCCTTGCACCCGTAGCGAAGCGCCGCCTCGACAGCCTTGCGCATCGCCCGCCGGAAGGCGACCCGCTTTTCCAATTGCAGCCCGATCGATTCGGCGATCAACTGGGCGTCCGCATCCGGCTTGTGCACTTCCTGGATGTCAATGAACACTTCGCGCTTGGTCTTCCTGGCCAGCTCCTGCTTGAGCTTTTCAATCTCCGCTCCCTTGCGCCCGATGATGATGCCGGGCCGCGAGGTGCGGATGGTGATTCGCAGCTTGTTGCCCGGGCGGTCCACTTCCACGCTCGACACACCGGCGGCTTTGAGCCGCTCCCGCAAGTTGTCTTTCAGATCCAGATCCTCTTCGAGCAGCTTCGAGTAATCCTGCCTGGCAAACCAGCGCGAGCGCCAGGTCTTGGTGACCCCGACGCGAAATCCATACGGATGAACTTTCTGGCCCACCTATTTTTCTCCTTGGGTTGTGCCGCCGGCTTTGTCGCCGGTTTTTTCTCCAGCTTTGTCGCCGACTTTGACGATGATGTGAGACGTACGCCGCTGATAGCGGTATGCTCGGCCCATCGGCGCCGGACGGATGCGTTTCACGCGCGGCCCTTCATTCACGTATGCCGCGGTCACGATCAACTCGTCCACGTCCACAGCCGACGCTTTGCTCTCCGCGTTCGAGATGGCGGAACGGAGAACCTTCTCCACCGCCGGCGCGATCCGCTTGTTGGTGCTCCGCAGGATGTGGATGGCGTCGCCGGCCTTGAGGCCGCGGATGAGATCCACCACCAGGCGGGCCTTCTGCGGGCTCACCCGGATGTATCTGGCTTCTGCCTTCACTTGCATGACGCCGGCTCCTTAACTGGGCTTGGCGGCCTTATCCGCCTTGGATGCGTGTCCTCTGAAGATGCGTGTCGGCGAGAATTCGCCGAGTTTGTGACCCACCATGTTTTCCGTGATATACACCGGGATGAATTTCTTGCCGTTATGAACCGCCACCGTGTGCCCGATGAAATCGGGAAGAATCGTCGACCGGCGCGACCAGGTGCGCAGCACCTTCTTCTCGTTGGCGGCGTTCATGGCCGCGATCTTGTCCAATAGGTGCTGGTCCGAGAACGGTCCTTTCCTGAGTGAGCGTCCCATGCGGTCCTGTTATCTCCTCTTCTGCTTGCGGGTGACGATCATACTGTTCGTGCGCTTGTTGTTCCGCGTCTTGAAACCGCGGGTGGGCTGGCCCCAGGGCGTCACCGGATGGCGTCCCCCGGAAGTGCGGCCTTCGCCGCCTCCGTGCGGGTGATCGACGGGGTTCATCGAGACGCCGCGGTTGTGAGGCTTGCGGCCGAGATGGCGGCTCCGGCCGGCCTTTCCGAGGGCCACGTTTTCGTGGTCCACGTTGCCGACCTGGCCGATGGTGGCCCTGCATTGAACGTGAACTTTGCGGACTTCGCCCGAGGGCAGCTTCAGCAGCGCGTAGTCGCCTTCTTTGGAGACAAGCTGGACAGCCGCGCCCGCCGAGCGGGCCATCTGTCCTCCCTTGCCCGGCCGCAGCTCGACGTTGTGGACCGTGGTGCCGGCCGGAATGTTCTTCAGCGGAAGCGCGTTGCCGACCAGGATATCGGCGCCGGCGCCGGAAAGAACCGTGCGCCCGACTTCGAGGCCGACGGGAGCCACGATATAGCGTTTCTCCCCGTCCGTATAGTGCAGTAAAGCGATGCGCGCCGACCGGTTGGGATCGTACTCGATGGAAGCGACCCGGGCGGGCACACCGTCCTTGTCGCGCTTGAAATCGATCGCACGATAGGACCGCTTGGCCCCGCCGCCTCGGAACCGCACCGCAATCTGGCCGAGGTTGTTGCGGCCGCCGCTCCTCGTCTTGCCAGCCGTGAGCGATTTCTCCGGCTGCTTGTCGGTGAGATCCTGGCGGGACAGCACAGTTTGGAATCGCCGTGTCGGCGTGGTCGGCTGATAGGTCTTCACGGGCATGTCAGATCTCCGCGTATTCCGGCATTTTCTGACCGGGTTTCAGGCGCACGTAGGCTTTTTTCCAATCCGGCCGGTAGCCGGAATTGCGGCCGCGGCGGCGCAGCTTTCCCTCGAAGATCGCCGTGCGGACTCCGTCCACCTTCACCTTGAAAAGCTTTTCCACCGCCGTCTTGATCTGGACCTTGTTGGCGCCGGGGTGGACTTCAAAGCAAAGGGTGCGCTCGGACTCCTTCTTACCGACGCCTTTTTCGGTGACGATCGGCCGGCGAATGATTTCGTAGTTGCTCTTCATGCCAGGCCCTCCGACAGTTTCCTGGCTGCCGCTTCGCTCAGAAGCACCTGG
>JACQDF010000133.1 GCA_016201205.1 Acidobacteriota bacterium | reverse complement strand
AACCCTCCCGATCCCGCTTTTGGCACTGTTCACCTGCAGTCGCAGATGCGTCTCGATCCAGCTCTGGATGGAGCTCATTGTCCGCTCCGCCGCCGCCTGACTGCCTACATAGATGTTGCGGTGAGTAGGCCCGGGGAATCTCACCCCGAGCCCCTCGCAGAACCGTACGTGAGCGTCTCCGCTCATACGGCTCCCATCACGGAACCGCGCCGTTCTCCCATTTGCCAGTGCGCCCACAGTTTCGGATCGCGTCGCGAGATGCGCGCGATCCAGTGCGCCGCCCTGCGCAAATGCCGCCCGAGCTTCTTGTATTTCCTCGAAGCCCAGCGCGTCAGTGATCGATTCAGTTGCTCCATCGCAGGATACAGCGCCGAGCGGTAATACCGCCCGTAATATTGGATCCACCCTCGAACCACAGGATTGAACATCCGCGACAGATCCTCCAGAGTCTTGTCACTGCGCAAATGCAGCTTCCAGCTCCGGATCTCCGCGCGAATCTTCCGGACCGCCTTATCCGAGACCGCCGGGCTGAAGTTGATGAAGAACTTCCCGAAACGATTCTTCGATCTCCGGGGACGAAACGTGTACCCCAGAAAATCGAACTTCTCGTGCTGGTACGTCCTTCTCCGGTCATCATCCTTGCAATAGACGATCTTCGTCTTCTCCGGATGAAGCTCCAGACGGCATTCCCGCATCCGCGCTTCCATTGCTTCCTTTAGTTGTTGGGCTTCCGTCTCCGTTCCGCAGTGCGCGATGGCATCATCGGCATATCGCTCAAACGGCACTTGCGGATAGTTCCTCCGCATCCACTCGTCCAAGCCATAGTGCAGATACAGATTCGCCAGCAGGGGGCTGATGACTCCGCCTTGCGGCGTGCCTTTCACTCGCTCGGTCCCCTGTCCGTCCCTCTCTTGCGCCGCTGCCTTCAGCCAACGCTCGATGTAGAGAATCGTCCAGGGTTCTTTCGCGTGCTTCTTCACCGCCCGCATCAGCAGATCGTGGTCAATGTTGTCAAAGAAACCCTTGATGTCCAGATCCAGCACCCAGTCATACTTCCAGCAATGCTGTCTGGCCTGACCCACTGCATCCAGGGCCGATTTCCCCGGCCGATAGCCGTACGAACTCGGGTGGAACAGCGGATCAATCGCAGGCTCCAATCTCGACTTCACCACCATTTGCGCGATCCGGTCTGATACCGTCGGTATCCCCAGCTTTCTTTCCCCTCCCCCGGCCTTCGGGATTTTCACCGTCAGCACCGGCGGGCCTTCACCTTCTCTTTTAACTGGTCGAGCGATCCAACGAATTTGTCCATACGCGCACCGCTTCCTAACTATCACACTCAGCAATGATCGTTAGCACACGGTCCAGAAACTGGCCGACCTGCTTCGAATCTGTAGAGGAACGTAGTGCGTGCGATATCATCCTGAACCAATGGTCTCTGGACCGTGGACGCTTGCCGATGAGCTCCTCCAGAAGTTCAGGACGGAGCAGGCATTTCTCCGGGGCGCAATCCGGGAACGCCGGAAGAATCTCCTCGTCGCGGAGATCAACCAGCCGTGCGCGGAGGGTATCCAGGCGATGCGCCTTTTGCTTCTCTCTAAGATAATCAGGGTCGCTGGCGAGCAGTCCCTCGATGCGCGCGAACAGCCTCTTGATCTCGGTTCCGCGGCTCTTGAACCAGTCGGTTGACCAGATCCGGTGGATCTTCCATCCGAGATTCTCCAGGATTTCCTGCCGGAGGCGGTCCCGATCCCTGGCCGACCGGCCAGAATGGTAACTTGCGCCGTCGCACTCGATGCCCAGGATAAAGGTCCCTGGCTTTGCGGGGTGTCTAATGGCCAGATCGATGAAGAAGCCCGCGACGCCTACCTGCGATACGACTGCGAAGCCGCTCTCTTTGAGAACCGCGCCGACCGCCATCTCGAAATCGTTCGAGGGCTGGCCGCAACCTTCGTCGGGTGTCTCCAGAACACCGCTGCGGGCAAACGTGAGGTACTGCTTGAGTGCCCGCAACCCCCACGGGCTGGTGGCGGTGACCTGAATCTTGTCGGGATCAAGGCTGCTGAAGACTTCCGTTCGCTTCTTCGCGCGGGTGAACAGAACGTTTAGTCTCCGGTGCCCGTTTGATCCATTAATCGGCCCGAAGCGCATATACTGATTGCCCCTTGCATCGGGGCCGTATGTGACGGAAATGAAGATCACGTCGCGTTCGTCGCCCTGCACGTTTTCCAGGTTCTTAATGAAGAATGGCTCTGGCCCGGCATTCATGCGCTCTTGATACGCCATCGCGAAGGGATCGGTCCGCAGCTTTTGATCAAGCAATTCCTCGACCAACTCGCGCTGTTCGAAGTTCAGCGTGACGACGCCGAGAGATTCATGCGGATGATCTTTCATATGGCTGAGCACCGCCTCAACGACCACCGATGCTTCGCGCGGATTGCGGCTGTTCTCGAAAACCCCGCCCGAAACGGGACGGTACTTCACGCCGAGGCTGCTGTCTTCGTGAAAGGGGGACGGGAAAATCACCAGATCGCCCTGGTAAAACTCATGGTTGGAAAAGGCGATCAGGGACTGATGGCGGGACCGGTAGTGCCAGCGCAGGCGACGGACCGGCTGGTACAGGGTGCTGGCGACATCGAGGATGCTCTCTCCCTCCTCGACCACCGTGAGCGCGTCTTCATCTGTACCTTCGCCCGAGTCCATCAACACGCGCTGGAAGAAACTCGTCGGCGGCAGTTGTTTCGGGTCGCCGACGATCACGATCTGCGTGCCCCTGGCGATTGCGCCGATAGAATCTTCCGGTTTCAATTGAGACGCTTCATCCATAACAATCAGGTCGAAGTGTATTTGCCCTGGGGCAAGGTACTGTGCCACTGAAAGCGGACCCATCATGAAGCAGGGCTTCAGGGCCTGCAGGGCACCACCGGAGCGGCGGACCAACTGGCGGATAGGAATGTGACGCTTTTGCTTGTGGATCTCCTTCGTGATCAGGGCCAGCTCTGTCCAGGTGCCGACGGGGCCGCTTTGGTTACCGTAGGGAACGCGGCGGCGGTCAATGATGGCCGCAGCCCGCTCGCGGTAAAGCGCGATGGCTTTGCGGTCGTCCGCCGCGAACGTTTTGCGGACCTCATCTTGTGTGAGTCCGCTGAACTGTGAGAGATCGGGATGCTCCTCAAACACGCTGCGCGAAAGTGAGTTGTAGAATACGAACTGGAAAGCTGGAAGGAGGTGCTGCGGTTCCAGTACTCTCTCGTCGGTCAGGTTTGTCAGCCGGTCGAGTCCCCACTTCTTGCACTTAGCGCGGATGCGAAGAAAATGGACCCACGGGGTCAACTCATCGCGGTTCTTCAGCGCCCGGTCGACGCGGCCGAGAAGAACGGCTAGAGGCTCATCGGTGTTCACCGGCCAGGCCGTGGATGCGGTCAGAGTCTTGATTTCTTCTCCAAGTTTGTCACCAAGCTTCTGGACGTCCTTGAGGTTGCCGCGTAATTGTTTGGTGTGAGCAAGGCCGTCGGCGCAGAGTATCCATCGGACGGTTTTCTCCGGAAAATCGCCGGAGACGGATTCGGCAAATGTCAGAGTGGCCTTCAGGGGTTCAAGATTCGTGGCCGTACCCTGGAACGATGCGCCCAGTAGTGCCTGTACTGCCTGGTTCGAGGAGAGACGGGCCATGCACGCGCCGTAGCTCGCGGCAGTGTTCACGACGGCGGGAATCTCCGAAATCTTCATATCTCCCCGAAGGTCCGCCGCAGTGAACGCCCCCACGGCTTCTTCGATCCGCCTGTTGATCCCTTGCAGCCTGCCGAGCAGCTCCTGAAGCGCGTACGACCTGGCAATGCTCAGAGACAGGTCTTCAGCGATCCGAGGCAATGTACCCTGAAGACGCGCCAGGGTGGCGCGGTGAGTGGCGTACTCTGGGAGACTAGCCTTCAGCGACTTCAGGCGTGCGACTCTCACCCTGAGCAGGAGATCCCTGAGCGCTTGCCCCTCCTCGGGCAACGAGGTGAATATGTCCTCATACCAGGCGAGAAGCAGAAGCAGGTCGTCCCACGGGGTCTCGACTCCCTGGAAGTGCGGCTCGAGGAGTTCGCGGCACCGGCTCTGCGTTTCAAATTCCGTCCGCCGGTGGGCGTAGTCCGACAGAGCCCTGAAGTCCCGCCCCATGACCTCCCGCATCTCTTTTCGGCGCGTCCGGGACATCCGCCGATGCGCCTTTTTCGCCTGACGGTAACCGCGCCCAAACCAGACCTGCCAGAGGCTGGCATCTTCGACGGCTCTCGCATATTCGGTCAACGTGCGGGGATCGGTGACCTCTGCTGCCAGTGCCAGGTCAAACCGCGCATCCAGTTCCTGATGGCGATCCCGCAGGCTGCGGGCTTCCTGGGCGGCGCTGCGGACGACATGGCTGACGCCATCGGCTTCGAGCGAGGCTGTGCGAAGGTGGAGAACATCGGTGGGCGCGCTCTCAATGAGGCGAAGGCAATGTAATACTAGCTCCACGCCTGATGTGCTGAAAGCGAGCTGAGACCCCAGAAGCGCCTGCAAGGCAGCGTACCCCTGGTCGGCCTCACTCAGCGTCTTTTCGGCCTCCCGCATCGCGGCGAGAAGGTCTGGGAGCCGCGAACATTCATGCTTGTCAAGCCCCAGTGCTTTCAGGTCTTCCACAGCAAGCGACAGGCGCCGCGCGTGCTCTTCATGCAGCAGTGTTCGAGGGTCGCCCTGTGCAGTCGCCTTACCGAGATCAGCGTGCAGCACACGGGCTGCTTCGACGGCTTTGACAAATTCGTGTAGCCTTTGCCGGGTCCCGATGTCCCGGCATGACTCCAGGAAATCCCGGTTGACCGCGCCAGTCTGCTGGGGCAGCTTGCCGAGAAATTCGTGCGCCGCATTAAGACCTCGGATACTATCATTCAGGTCAAGCCCTGCCGTTTCTGCGACCGATTGCCACAACTTCATCGCGGCCCCGAGCGTTTTCGAAAATTTCGTGAGGAGATCAGTCACCTTGATTTCCTCCGCGAAGGTGAGGACCTTCGCTAACCATGCCCACGGGTGCTCGCCGTGCTTAGTCGTAACACGCTGGATACCGGCCAGGCGGTTTTCATACTCAGACAAAAACTGCCGGGCTTCGTCGAACTTGCTGCGCGTGAAGCTCAATGCAGCCGGCAGCAACAGATGCTCGACAGGCTCGCGGGCGAACTGCAGTTCATGGAGGTACCGGTCGCGCGCCCAGAGCACCTCAAAGATTGTTGCCTGAAAGGGCTCGACCGGTTTGTTGATCAGGCCGGCGTACTGTGTCAGGTGCCGCTTCCTGTCATCAACCGCCGCCAGACATTGTTCGAGGCCCATCGGCTCGCGGAAAGAGCCCTGCGCCTTCAGGCGCGCGGCGAGGTCGTTGAGAAGCGCGTGCTTCTTGGTCTTGTGGCTGTGTAGTTCCAGGCAGAAGAGTCCCAACCCTGCCTCATCAAGCCTCCGGCGGACAACCTCCAGGGCGGCCAGTTTCTCCGACACAAAAAGGACGGCCTTACCGCTCACAAGCGCGGCGGCGATCAGATTGGTGATCGTCTGAGATTTGCCCGTTCCCGGTGGTCCCTCGATCACGAGATTCTGGCCGCGCATTGCGTGTATCAGGGCGCTGTGCTGTGAGCTGTCGGCATCGAGTATCAATGCCGGCACTTCCGGCTTGAGGTCGGGAGCATCTATGAGGTACTCCTCGGCATGGGTGATGGTTTCGCTCTTTCTCCCTTCGAAGAGCTCTTTGACCAAAGTGTGCCGGGCGATGCCGGGCCACGCGTTGGGGTCAAGGTCGCGGTACATCAGGAGCTTCCCGAAGCTCAGTAAGGAAAGCGTGATCTGCCGGCGTATGCGCCAACGCGGCCTTTGCCTCAGCAAAGGGGAGAAGCGCTCGAGGTACTTTGCTGGTGTGTCCTCGTCCTCAACGGCCGGAATCTCCACACCAAAATCCAGGCGCATTTTCTCGGCCAGCGAGAGATTCGTTGTGAAATCCTCTCCCGAATATTCGATCGAGCACTCGAATCCCCGCCCTTTGCCTGCGGCGCGCTCCAGCGTAACGGGCACGGTTAGCAGCGGCGCCAGCCTTGGCTGCTGGGAATCGTCGGCTTCGTACCATTCGAGAAACCCGAGAATGAGGTACAGCATGTTCGTGCCCGATTCCTCAATCGCGGTCTTTGCGGCACTGCCGATCCTGCGCGTGAGCGTCTCCAACTCCTCCAAGTAATGGAGGACGTGAAGCACGGCGGAATCGCCATCGCCTTTCCCATTATCCAGATCGTACGAAGTCCGCCACCCGATGGTCTGTGCATGTTCTGACGCGGTCGGCTTCGCCTCGCCGGCGTTTGTTTCGCCTTCATTGTCCTGGTCCCGATCTGCATCCGGCTCGGGAACAGGCCGGAAGGCCAGCTTTTCGCCATCGAGTAGCCGCCGGAACACGTCATTTAGGTCAGCATCTACAACGCGCAGTGAAGATGTGACGGTGTGCCGGAAGTTTAGAAGCCGATTGCGGTTGGTTAGGTCGAGCAGGCGCGTGCGGATTTTCTCCAGGCCGGCTTCGGTGGTGCCTTGCAGGAATTCAGGGCTCAGTTGAACGGCGGCGACCGGTTCTGGGTTCCCGTTGTTTGCTTTCGTGCTCATGGTGGTGTAGCGCGGGATCAGGCCCGACAGCGCCGGCTTCAGGCGTGTGCCGGTTCCCTTGGCGGAGTACGTTTCGGGACGTACTGCTTGATCTTGATATTCCCTTCCCTGTCGCGGGCCTCGGCGATCTCGTAGGCCGTCTGCATCCGCAGAAGCGTGTCCATCTTCAGGCCGAAAGCCTTCTCGATCCGCAGGGCCATCTCCGGGGACAGTGCGGCGCGGCCGTTGAGAAGAGCCGACAAGGCAGGCCGCGTCACGCCAAGGATCCTGGCGCCCTCGGTAACGGACAGGCCCAGGGGCTCGATCACTTCCATCCTGATGAACCGTCCCGGATGGGCCGGACGTGCCATACGCATCATGGTTTTCTCTCCGTCAATGGTAGTCTTCATAGTCCAGATCGAATACTTCTTTCTTGCCCCGGTCGATCCCGAAAGTGATCCGCCAGTTCCGGGTTACGGTCAGGGTCCATGTCCCTTTGCGATCCCCTGTGAGCTGGTGAGCTTTCCAGCCCGGAATGTCGCGGAGTTCCTGGACATCCTCCATCTCCTGCAGGAAGGTCACGATGTTTCGGACCTTCTCGACGACCGGCGGTGACAAACCGGAGGCGTCATTGCGCTCGATGAAACGCTTGAGCCCCCGGTGGATCACGTTTCGGATCTTCACCAATAAACACTAGCATGGCTGGTGTATTGCGTCAAGTTACGCTTTACAGAACCAAACTCCCTGAACCGATGGTCACCCCGCCCGCGTTACTCCCGACAGCCGTGCCCGGCCGCCTATCGATTCAAGAACCAACGGGTTACAGCGGGTGAGCGACAATTTCAGTTGACACCGGTCCATAAATTCATTATATTCTGAATTAGTGGATCAGCCATGCCAGGTCAAAATCGCCGCTTCAAAACCGCTATCTACGAGCAGTTCGCTCGCATGGGTAAAGCCATCTCAAACCCCAGCCGGCTGGAACTCCTTGATCTCTGGCCGGCGACGAGGTGTGCCAGTTCTTCCGGTCCCTTCGATCCTTGGCTGAGACGCGGCTGGCCGAGATCCGCGAGATCACCCGTCACTTCCTGGAGAGCCGGCAGGGGTTGCAGGCCGTCGACCGCGAACAGCTCCTGGACAAAGTGCGGGACGGTGCGGTGACTGTGCTGGACGTGCGGCCGCCGGAGGAATTTCGCGCCGGTCATCTGCCGGGCGCCTTGTCCATTCCGCTGAAGGAACTGGAGCGCCGGCTGTCGGAGCTGCCACACGACCGGGAGATCGTGGCTTACTGCCGCGGGCCTTATTGCGTGCTCGCGGTGGAGGCGGTGGACATGCTCAGGGCGCGGGGCTTCACGGCATTTCGGCTCGAGGACGGGGTCCGGGACTGGCAAGCGAGGGGCTTTCCGGTCGCCGTCGGCGAGGAGCCCCTGGCGGGGCGGCAGACCCGCTCGCGCGGGCGAAGGAAAACGTCGTTTTCCATGGAGAAGTAGGCGTCCATGCGCGACCGCCTCATCCACAGACTTACGTCGTTTTCGGTGGACCACCCCCGGCTCGTGATCGGTTTGACCCTGGTGATCACGCTTGCCTTTGGCCTTCAACTGCCGAAGATGACCACCGACACAGACCCGAAGCACATGCTGCCGATCACCTCGCCCGTTCGGCAGTACAACGACCAGGTGGAGCGCGAGTTCGGGCTCCACGCCGACAACCTGGTGGTGGGCATCGTGAACGAGCGCGGCGTTGTCAACAGCGAGACGCTCTCGCACATCGCGGAGCTGACACGGCGCATCCAAAAGATCCCGGGCGTGGTGGTCCGGGACGTGACCAGCTTCACGACCATTGACAACGTCACGGTGGAAAGCGGCAGCCTGGCCGTGCGCCCATTGCTGGGCGAAGTTCCGGCCTCTAGCGGGGAACTCGGGGCACTGCGAAGAGCGCTGCTGGAGAACCCGCTGTTGCGGAACCGCGTGATCTCCCAGGACACGAAAGCCACCGCGATCTACGTTCCGCTCGAGCCATCCGCCAACGGGAGGGAGATCGCCGATCGGATTCGGCAGATGCTGCCGAAGGGCAGCTCCGGCGATCAGTATTTCCTCGCCGGCGATCCCATCGCCCGCGACACCTTCGGCTACGAGATGTTCCAGCAGATGGCGCTGTTTTCGCCCGTGGCCGGAATGGTCATGTGCGTCGCGTTGTGGTTCATGTTCCGGAGCCTCTCGGTTGTCGTCGCCAACATGGCGGTGGCGATGATCAGCATCATCTGGGCCATGGGGCTGTTCATCGGTCTCGGTTTCCCGGTCCACATCATGAGTTCCATGAGCCCCGTCTTCCTGATGGCCATCGCCACGGACAGCGTGCACATCTTCAACGAGTTTTACTTTCGGTACGGCGAAGTCAGCAACAAGCGTCGGGCGGTGCTGGAGACGATGACAGCCGTGGGACGTCCGGTAGTTCTCTCCGATCTGACCACGGCGGCGGGCTTCGCCTCGCTGGCCGCGGGCCCGATTATTCCTGTCCGCGTGTTCGGCCTGCTGGTGGGCTTCGGCACGCTGGTGATCCTGCTGATGAGCTTCACACTGGTCCCGGCGATCTTGATCCTGATGCGCGAGGACCGGATCGCCGCGGCCGCCCAGAGGGAGCTTTCTCGAAGCGCCAGCGGTTCGCCCTTGCTGGCGAAGCTCGGGCGCCTGTGCGTTCGGCATGCAAAACCGGTCGTTCTTGCGGGATGCGCCCTCCTGGTTGTGGCCGGCGTGGGGCTGGCGCGCCTCCACGTGAACAACAACATGGTGCATTGGTTCAAGCCGGAGAGCGAAATTCGAGTCGCGGATCGGGTCTTGAACCGCCACTTGGGCGGGACGTCCATCGGCTACATCGTAGTCCGGGGCGCCGGGCAAAACGCCATGCACGATCCTGGAATGCTTCGCTCGATTGAGAGCCTTCAACGGGAATTGGAGAAAGATCCGGTGGCCGGCAAAACCCACTCGGTGGTGGACTTCGTGAAGCGCATCAACCGCGTGCTCCACAACGACGATCCCGCTTTCGAGCGCGTCCCGGATTCAGCCGCCGAAATCGCCCAGTATCTGTTCCTGTTCTCGATGGCGGCGAAGCCGAGCGATCTGAACAACGTCGTGGACTATCCCTTCCAAAGCGCCAACGTCATGGTGCAACTGAAAAGCTGGGACGCCGGCGTCATGCGCGGCGTCCTCGATCGGGCCCACGCCCATCTGGCAGCGAACCCCCTGCCAGGAGGGACGACACTCCGCCCTGCCGGGATTGCCTACTTCAATCTGGTGTGGAACGACGAGGTGCTCTGGGGCATGGTCACAAGTTTTCTGTCGGGACTGGTCATTGTTCTGATTCTCCTGGTGCTGGAGACGCGATCATTGCGCTGGGGTGTTGTGTGCTTCGTGCCGCTGTTCTTCACGATCGCCGTGATCTACGGGATGGTCGGGCTTGCCGGAAAGGACTTCGACATGCCAGTGGCTGTGCTTTCGACGCTCTCGTTGGGGCTGGCGATCGACTTCGCCGTGCACTTCGTCGTCCGATTCCAGCAACACTACACCACCCATTCGAACCTGAACGACTCGCTGGTTTGGACGGTGGCCAGGCCGGGCAAAGGGATTTTTCGCAATGCCGTCCTGTTCGCTCTTGGCTTTGTGGTGATGGTCTTTGCGCATCTGACGCCCTACATCACGGTAGGCGTGCTGATGGCCGCCATCATGCTGCTGTCTTCGATTTCGAGCATCGTTTTCCTCCCGGCGCTGATCCGCATTTTCGACAAGCGCCTGCTGAAAGGAGTCACATTATGAGAAGCATTCGAGCTTTCATACCGCTTGCTCAGGCGCGCGGCTCAGAAAGCGCTTCCGAGCCGCGACCGTTAGGGAGCGGTTGGCACACTAAGGCCTGTATTCTCGGCATCGTGATTGGCGCCCAGGCGGCTCTCGCATATCCACCCGCGGTCGGCATTCTTGGCCCGGCCCGCAACTGCCTGAGCTGTCACTCGAGCGACGGGCCGTGGAAGGACCCGGCAGGTTTGATCCTCGACATTCTCGACAAGTCCTCGGGGAAGTCCTTGAGGCAAGGGGACGGAACGTTCCTGATCCCGGCACGACGGGGCGAGTTGAAGACCGTGGTGACCGTCATTGGCTGGAGGGCGGACAAAGCCGGACCGTCTCCCTACCGCAACGCCTGGTTGTACGTGGACCCGAAGCGAATTCCCGACGCCGGCTCTCTCAACAAATTCGCGCCCGGCTGGATGGTGAACCTGCCTATGTCCTGCCGAGTGGTGGGCGACGCGGTGGACGCCTACCCGAGTGCGCGGTTGACCGCCCTTCCGATGACTTTGCGGGCCGGAGATGACGCCGGCGACGCCGAGCTCGAGCTCCAGGTGATGCTCACCCGCGGCGACTCCGTGAAGGGCGACGCGAAGAAGGGCATGGCCGGAAATTACTTCGAGCGCCGTGTGCGCTTGAAGGTCGAGTGAGGTGGATTCCTATGTCGACAAGGATTGTTTTCGCACTGATTGCGGGGCTCTGCCCGGCGGCCATGTACGCGCAAGACAAGCTGACCGCTGCCGAAATCATCGATAGAGCCCAGGCCGCGTACTACTCTCCCGGCTCGGACATGAAGGCGCGGGTGGTCATGGAGCTCATCAACGCCGATGGCAAAAAGCGGACCCGCGTACTCACGATGCTCCGCAAGAGTATTCCCGGCGGGCGGGAACAGCGCTATTTTCTCTACTTCCACGAGCCGGGCGACGTCCGGCGCACTGCGTTCCTGGTTTGGAAATACCCGGAGAAGGATGATGACCGCTGGATCTTCATTCCCGCCGTGAACATGACCCGGCGAATTGCCGCCCGGGACAGCCGCTCCAGCTTCGTCGGATCTGACTTTTCCTACGAAGACGTCTCGGGCCGCGATGTCGGGGCCGACTCGCATGCCCTGTTGCGCGAGGAGAGACTCGGCGATTCCTCGTGCTATGTGGTCCAGAGCACTCCGAAGGCGGCGGCTGACTTCTCCCGGAAGCTGTCCTGGATCGACAAGACCTCCTGGCTGCCGCTCAAAGAGGAGTATTACGACGCCCAGAATCAACTTGCCCGCCTGTTCACTGCCGGCAAGGTCGAGACGATCGACGCCGGCGGCAAAACGTACCCGACCGTCGTGAAGCGAACGATGAAGAACGTGCAGAGCGGGCACCGTACGGAAGTGGTTTTCGAGAGCATCACCTACGACGTCGGAATCGCCGCGGATGTTTTCACCGAGCGATCGCTCCAGCAGGCGCCCGAGAAGTGGATCCGGTGATGCGCGTTGCTTCGGCATTGGCGTTTCTGACAATTCTCTGGCCAGGCACTGTCGGAGCGGAGGAAAAGAAGCGTCTGCCAGTGACGATCCATGGTTTTCTGATGGGCAATGCTTCTCTCCGGACGACGGGCGAGCGGCCCCCGCTTGGCGAGGGTGGCGCTTTTGTGCTCGGCGAGGAGAGACTGCGGCTGGACGTAAGCGGCGCCACGAGGTCGGGCAGTGGCTTTCTGCTGATCAAAGGAGACATTTTCCACGATGCGGTCGCCAACCGGGTTGATGGTGATCTGCGGGAGGGCTACATGGGCTTCCGCAGCGGCCAGTTCGACGTTCGCCTCGGCCGGCAGATCGTGACCTGGGGAGTGGGCGACCTCTTCTTCATCAACGACGTCTTCCCCAAGGACTGGGAATCCTTCTTTTCCGGCCGGCCGATGGAGTACCTGAAACGAGGTGTGGACGCTGTCCGGCTCCAATACTCTTCCGGGGCGCTGAACGTGGATATGGTTGCGACCCCGTTCTTCACTGGCGATGCGCTGCCTTCGCCGAAGAGATTTTTCCTCTACAACCCGTTCGGCATGGCAGCGGAACAACGTGACTCGAGCCCGGCGGCACGTGCGGGGAATACCGAAGTGGGCGTTCGCCTCTACCGCCGGATGGCGGGGTTCGACATCTCGCTCTACGGCTACCGCGGATTCTGGCGAATGCCCGGGGCCAGCGTGGAGTCCGAGAACGGCGGGCCGCGGATCACCCGCTTCTATCCCAGGCTGGTGACGTGGGGCGCCAGCGCGCAGCGCAATCTGCTCAATGGCGTTGTGAGCTTCGAGGGAGGTCGCTACACCTCGCTCGATGACCGCGGCGGCGCTGCGCCCGGCGTGCCGAATTCCCAATGGCGCATCCTGGCCGCCTACCAGCGACAACTTGCTCGGGAACTGACAGCGACCTTTCAAGGGTATGCGGAGGTCATGGAAGGCTATAACAGCTATCGCAGATTCCTGCCTGCCGGGTTCCGCCCCGAAGATCGAGTTCGCGGAGTGGTTTCCGCCCGGCTGACACAGTTGCTGGGCTATCAGAACTGGCGTCTTTCAGCGTTTGTCGCCTGCAGCCCAACGGATAGCGACTGCTTCGTGCAGCCCGAAGTCTCTCACCGCTTCACGGACAGGCTCAGCGCAGCCCTGGGCGCGAATCTCTTCACCGGGAGGCACGAGACAACCTTTTTCGGGCAGATGACGAAGAACGACAACGTCTATTTGAGCGTCAGATTCGATTTCTGAGAGGAGCAAGATGCAATCAACGATCGTAGTGCTTGGTGGCGGCGTGGGAGGCATGGTGGCCGCCAACGGGATTCGCCGGCAGCTACCGGCCGCTCATCGCGTGGTGGTTGTGGAGAAGAATTCGCAACACGCTTTCGCCCCCTCGTTCCTCTGGCTCATGACCGGAGATCGCAAGCCGGACCAGATTCGCAGGCCATTAGCCGGCCTGCTGCGCCGGGGCGTCGAACTCGTCCAGGCGGAAGTTATCGGCATCGACCCGGTGCATCGAAAGGTGAGGACGAGCGCGGCTGAAATCGCATACGACTACTTGATCGTGGCGCTGGGCGCCGATCTGGCCCCTGATGCATCCCGGGACTCGCTGCTTCGCATACCTTCTTCACTCTCGAAGGCGCTGCCGCTCTTCGCGATGCTCTCACCACGTTCGCCGGCGGGCGCATCGCCGTCGTCGTATCGGCGATGCCGTACAAGTGTCCCGGAGCTCCACACGAAGGGGCCATGCTGATCGCGGATTACTTCCGGCGGCGCGGCCTGTCCGGCAAAGTGAAGATCCACCTGTTCACGCCGGAGCCACAGCCCATGCCGGTTGCCGGGCCGCAGCTCGGAGCGGCCGTCCGAGCCATGCATGAGTCCAGGGGAATCGAGTTTCACCCGCTGCACAAGTTGGCCGCGGTCGAGCCGGGCGTGCGGGAACTGACATTCGACAACGGGCAGCGATTCAACTACGATCTGCTGGTCGCGGTGCCTCCGCACCGGGCGCCGAAGGCGGTCGTCGAGGCCGGGCTGACAAACCAGACCGGCTGGGTTCCCGTCGACGCACACACGTTAGCCACCAATCAGAACGCTGCCTACGCCATCGGCGATGTCACGGCGATTCCGATTCCGGGGCGTTGGAAACCGGACGTACCGCTGATGTTGCCCAAGGCCGGGGTGTTCGCTCACGCGCAGGCGGAGGTTGTCGCTCAGCGAATCGTAGCGGAGATCACTGGCCGTCCGTGCCAGGCGATGTTCTGCGGAGACGGGTACTGCATGCTCGAGGCCGGCGAGGACCTGGCCGGCTTCGCGTTCGGCAATTTCTTTGCCGAGCCGGCGCCGAATGTGCAACTGCGCCAGATCGGAAAGGCGTGGCACGTCGGCAAGGTGCTTTTCGAGAAATGGTGGTTGGCGCCGGCCGGCGTCAGGCGATCCCTGATCGGCTGGGCAGTGAGAACCGTGGGCAGGCTCTACGGCATACCAATCACTCTGTAGGCTCTATTTTGTCAAGGAACAGCGATGCATTATCTCATCATTCTGAATGATCCTCCGTACGGAACCGAACGCAGCTACAACGGTCTTCGGCTGGCGAACTCTCTGGCCAAAGAGGAAGAGACAAAGGTCTCCGTGTTCTTGATGGGCGACGCTGCTTCGTGCGCTGTCGCGGGCCAGACGACGCCCAACGGCTACTACAACCTCGAACGGATGCTGAAGATCCTCTCAGCAAAGGGCGGCAAGATCGGTGTCTGCGGCTCCTGCATGGATGCTCGCGGCCTCAAGCCCGAAGCGCTTGCGCAAGGCGCCCATCGAAGTTCGATGGAGGAGCTGACGTGCTGGACGAAGGAGGCGGACAAGGTCCTTGTGTTCTGACGATCCAGACCGGCCTCATGTCTGGAGGGCGGGGCGTTTACCCCAGCGCTCCAAGGCCTCTGCCAGGGCTCTCATCTGGACGGGCTTGGTCAGATAATCGTCCATCCCTGCTCGTAAGCATCTCTCGCGATCGTCCTGCATCGCACTTGCTGTCAGCGCGATGACCGGCGAATCGCAGAGTTGGCGGATTAAGGCAGTGGCTTCGAAGCCGTCCATTTCAGGCATCTGGCAGTCCATCAGGATCAGGTCGTAGCCTACGCGCTTCACTGCTTCGACGGCTTGCACCCCGTTGGCAACGGCGTCTGCCGAATACCCCAGCCTGGCAAGCAGCTTCAGAGCAACCTTCTGGTTCACCGGGTTGTCTTCGGCGACCAGCACCCGGAGCTTCCGATCCGCTTTCCCGGGGCACGTTGGCCGCGGAGCCGGCACAGGCAGGCCATTCACCAGACAGTTGAACAGTTGGGATTTCTTGACCGGCTTGATCAGGTAGGCCTCCACGCCGGCCTCGCGGATCAGGGTGGCGTCCCGGAGATGCCCCGCTGAGACCAGCATGACCAGCCGCGTCTGGCAGATGGACTCATCGCGCTGGATGGCCTTCGCCAGCTCGAGCCCGTCCATGCCGGGCATCATCCTGTCCAGAATGGCGAGCTGGTAGGGCTCGCCGGCGGCGGCAGCCTGGCGCATCCGGTCGATCGCCTCCGGGCCGCTGGCCGCCTCCTCCGGGCGAAGCTGCCACGAGGTCAGGTAGTGAGGCAGGACTTTGCGATTTGTCTCGTTGTCGTCCACTACCAGCACGCGCAGCCCAGCCAGCTCCTCGCCGGTTTCGAGCGGACTTCGAGCGGCGGGTTGCTTTTCAAGCCGCGCCGTGAACCAGAATGTCGAGCCCTTGCCCGCCTCGCTCTCGATCCCGATTCGACCGTCCATGGCCTCTGCCAGTTGGCGGCAGATGGCCAGC
>JACQDF010000142.1 GCA_016201205.1 Acidobacteriota bacterium | reverse complement strand
TTCGGGAAGTGACTTGCAGCTAATTAACCGTTATTTCCCCGATTCCCGCAGCCAGAGGTTGGCGCTGAACTCCTCCAGGCAGAACAGGATCTTGTCTTTGGCCGCCGCCAGATCGCGGCCGCGCGGGCCAATGGTTTCCTTCAGCGAGAATCGGGATGCGTGGAAGTGCCGCACGACGAACATCTTGCCGCTGGGCCGCCGGCTGGCACGGTCCAGCGGCTGCGCCCAAAGGCAGCGGAATCCGTCGCGCGCCGACGCGAAGTACAGCAGGTCGCCTTCCGGCGACCAGGCAGGATCATAGTCAAGGGACAAACCATCCGTCACCGCGATCCAGGCGGCTTCGGGAACAGGAGATTCGCCCCCGAAGGGAGCAACAAACAGCCGGGAGCGGTTGGCGCCCAGTTTTCCATAGAAAGTGATCCAGCGGCCGTCTGGCGAGAATCGGGCTCGGTGAACACTGTAGGCGTTGGATGCAAGCACCTCTTTTTTCCCCGAAGTCGAGCTGTCCAGAATGCCGACCGTGGTGGGATTGGCGCCGCTTTCATAAAGCAGATAGCGGCTGTCACGAGACCAATCCGCCGGCAAACCGCAATCCTCGCATATTCTCTTCACCAAGGTGGATTCAATCATCCTCTCGTAAACAACCTGCTTCATGTTCTCAATCACACGAAAGGCGACCCGCCTTCCGTCCGGAGAAATTCGAGCATAATCTTCCTGAATCGCCGAGTCTGTGAGCGCCGTCTCGACACCGCTTTCCAGATCCTTCCAGAAGATCTCGCGATTGCCTCGCCGCAGCGACACGAATGAGATTCTCCGGCCGTCCGAGGAAACGGAAGGCCGCAGCTCGTACGCGCCCACATCCTGAGTAATGCGGTAGGGCTCTCCGCGGGCTTTGCCATGGGCCATGTCCATGGGAAGCGCCCAGATATCGATGTTGGAGACGCCGCCGGCAAAAGCCAGTTTCCCGCCGCCGGTGGTCGGCTGCACTGCGGATTCGGCGCCGGTCGTGATCGGAACCGCGGCCTGGGCCGCGCGCCACGATCCTCGGGCGAGCGGGAGCCGCCACAGGTTCCGGCTGTCTCCCAGTCCGGCCGAGAAGAGCACTCCGTCCGTAGCCCACCAGCCAGGCTCGACATGCGTCACCCCGGGCCCGAGCAGCTTCTGCTTGCGCAACGTATCGAAAGCGCCTGTCCTCACTGCGGGCCCTTCGCTTCCCGCAACCCACCAATCGTGCTCTTCCTGCACCGCTCCGGATTTCTTCGTGCCGCAGAACAGCAGCCACTTGCCGTCCGCACTGGGGAGGGGAAGATGGGCGTCGTCAAACTCGGGGAACATACGTTGCGGCACATCCCCCCAGGCGGATACCAGGAAAAGCTTCCCATACCCGCCTGTCAGCTCATCGTCGGCTCTCCAATAGACAATGTGACCGCCGTCGGGCCAAAAGCGGGGGTTCCTTCCCCTGCTCACGATCAGCCGCTCCTGGCCTCCCCCGGAAGGAATGGAATAAATTCCTCCACCCTCACGCTCAGAGCGAAAAGCCACGCGGTCGCCCTGAGGCGAGAACACCGGCTGCCAGTCGTCGCCCGGATGACTGGTTAACCGCCGGGGTTGGCCGCCGGAGATTTCCCTGGTCCAGATGTCGAGGTTTCCTTCCTGGCCGCGGTCGGAGGCGTAGACAATCGAGCGGCCATCCGCCGAGAGAGCCGGATCGGCGTTCAGGCCCGGGTCGGAAGTGAGTCGGGTCAAGACAGGTGGTGGGCTGGCAGGCGGCGGCTTTCTTGTGGCCAGCACGAGGGATGCCACGATCCCAAGGGCGATCGCAACGCCTGCGATGGCGCGCCAGCCCATTCTGATGTGGCGTGCGGGAATGGAAGGCTGCTCCGGGCGCTCTACACTCGCGACGCGGAACACAGGAGTGTAGCTGCCGGGGGCCAATTCAATGATGACCGGATCGTGGAGACCCTCTTCCTTATAGTACTCGTGCAGCTTGGCCCGAAGCTTGTTGGCCATCACCCGGACGATGGAATCCAGGCGCGGGTCGAACGTGGCGCCACGATCGAACACCTGGGTTCCGATCGTGTATTCCTTTATTTCCTCGTGCTTGCCGTCCAAGGTCAGCTCGACCACGAACTGAAGGAAACGGCTCAGACGCTGGGCATTGCGAAAGCCGGGGCTCGCCCGGATCTTATCCAGGGCTGCAAGCACCTGCGGGCGGGAGGGGCCGCCGGGCGAGTTAACCGTTAACTCCGGCTGATCCATCTACGCCAATTGTGACGCCGAAAACCTTTGAAGGCAATCAGATGGGCGATTGGAGGCGATTCATGCCGGCGTGATCGTCACTTTCCCCGCCCGGTCGCCGTAGTGCTCGAGCATCTCAAAGGTTTCCGCGATCCGCTCGATGCGCCTGCTGTGCGTCAGCATGCCGGAGAACCGCCGCGTTTGCTCCCGCAACAGCCGCAACGCCAGATCCGTTTCGTGGTTCGAGCGACGCACGTTGAACAGCGCCAGCTCCTTGCGCCTCATCTCGTGGAAGTCGAGCGCGACCCTCACCTCCGCTGGAATGCCGGTGTAGAGGACGCGCCCGCCGTTGCTGGCGACGTAGAGGCACTGGTTCATCGTGCCGTCTCTGGCCGCGCAATCGATCACGATGCCGGCGCCGCGCTGCCCCGTATCCTGCAGGACCTGGCGCACCACGTCGCCGGCGTGCGGATCCAGAACCGCATCGGCGCCCATCGCCAGCGCCATCTCGCGCCGGTGCGGCACCGGCTCGACGACCCACGTCCTTCCCACCCCGGAGAGCTTCAGCACGCTCAGCGTCACGAGCCCGATCGGCCCTGCCCCAAACACCACCGCCGATTCGCCCGGCTGCGGATCGGCGAATTTCATCGAGTGCAGCGCGATCGCCAGAGGTTCGAACAGAGTGCCTTCCTCGAAGCTGAGCCCTTCGGGCAACGGGATCACATTTCGCGCCGGGAGATTCACACACTCGCGAAAAAAGCCGGGCTCGGCGGGCGTGCTGAGGAAACGAATGTTCTCGCAGACATTGTGCCTGCCCGTGAGGCAGAATTCGCAGTGGTAACAATAGATCGCCGGTTCGAGAATCGCCCGGTCGCCGGCTGACCAGCCGGAGACGCCGGGTCCCGCGCGCACCACTTCGCCCGCCGGCTCGTGGCCCAGCACCATCGGATAGACGCAAGGTGTATCCCCGATGCCGCCCTCAGCGAAATAGTGTAGGTCCGAGCCGCATATTCCTACCGCACGCACACGCACCTGAATCTCGCCGGGGCCCGGGTCCTGCTCGCGTTGTTCGATCAGCCGGAACTGGCGCCGGCCGGCGAGCTCTGCAACCAGCATCCTGTGCTACTTTTTGAACAGATTGTCGAAGGCGGCACGAGCATCGCTGGGCTTTGTCGGCTCCACCACCTTCGCTCCCTGGAACCCGCTGCCATTTCCGCTCTGAGCGGCGGCATCGCGCGCCACCGTCACCCGCGGAGAAAACAGGTCGCACTCATTGGGCTGATCCTTGTAGGCAATGCGCGTGGGAATCGGCTTCAGACACTGGAACCGATTCGAGGGCTCGAAATGAGCGCATTGTTTGCAGACATGCAGCGGGGAGCTGCACTTGGGGCAAATCCCCCTGAAATCAACGTCCTCGGGAAGCGCGGTGGTGCAGTTCCAGCAGCGTGATGCCGTGACCGCCTGGACCATCCGAGGCAGCCGCGGCCCGGTGACATCAATGGGCGGGCGGGGACCCTTTGGTTTTTGAATGTGTTCGCGTGGCGTTTGGTCGCGATCGGTATCCATATAACCGCGTTGCCGGTACTTGCGATCACTTTCCATGGCCGTGAATGGCCTCCTTGATTTTGATGCGAAGAGAGAAAGATCGTTCTGAGTCGGTCGTCTGGTAGGAGACCAGAACGTGGGGAGGCAAAAGACAGAATCTAGCGTCCGAAATCGCCCCTTCGGGTTCTAAGGGAATCAACGGAAGGCCGGGGAACTGGGTTCCAGGGAATCCGCCCCTTGGTCAAGACGACCCAATACCTATTTACCACGGATTGGGCCATTGTGCAAATCCTTTCGCCCGGATTTCGTACCAGCCCATCCGGTTTCTTCGGTTCATCCCCAGCGCAACAGCGAATAACAAGGCCTGCTGAGCGGATCCTCACAATGATTCGGGCTGAGGCGCATCGCGTATCCGAGACGCCCGGTCTGAGCCGGAAGGTACTGCCCCGTGAACACCCATGCCGTGCCAGCCTCGGCGGCGGGCGACAACGTCATCACCTGTGTGTCCTCCAAGTGTCCCTCGGGTCCCACCCGGCCCACGACGGCTTCCACTTTGACGTCCGCGGGCCTCAATCCCGCCAGCTCCACCACCGCCCGCATCGTGATTGGCTGCCCGCTCAAGACGCGGCTGTCCCCTCCGGTGCCCATTTCCACAAACCGCACATCGTTCCAGACGCGGCGCACTTCCTCTGTCCAGCGCACTTTCCGCCGCGCTGCCTCAAAGTTGTCCTGAGCCACCTCCAGGCCTGCCTGGTGCGCGAGCTCATACATCTGTGAATCGTATTCCTTCACCATGCGGCCACAGTTGAATCGAGGGCTCAGGTTCATCAGGCACAGCTTCACCCGGCGCATCCACTCCTCGGGAAAGCCTTCTTCCTTCCTGTCGTAATACATCGGCACGATTTCGCTCTCCAGTAGGGAATAGATGGCGCCGGCGTGTATTTCATCCTGGTCCTCGGCATAGGCCTCCCGCTCCCCGATGGCCCAGCCTCCGGAGATTTCGTACGTCTCATCGAACCACCCGTCCAGGATGCTCAGGTTCAGGATTCCGTTCAGGCCTGCTTTCATCCCGCTGGTGCCGCATGCTTCCTCGCCCCGCCGTGGCGTATTCAGCCAGAGGTCCACGCCCTGAATGACCTCCCGACCCACCTCGATGCTGTAGTTCTCCACAAAGACGATCCTGCGCGCCAGCTCCGGATCCCTCGTCAATTGGAAAATCTCCCGGATCAGAACCTTTCCGGCATGATCCTGAGGATGGGCTTTGCCGGCGAAGACGACTTGAACCGGCATCTTGGGGTTCAACAGAATTTTCTTGAGCCGGTTGACGTCCCTGAACAGCAGGGTCGCCCGCTTGTAGGTCGCAAACCGCCGCGCAAAGCCGATGGTGAAGGCGTCCGGGTCCAGCATCTCCTGCACCCGCTTCAACTCGGATGCCGACGCTTTACGGGCCACAAGCTGCGCCGCCAGCCGTTCTCGAGCGAACTGCACCAGCAGCCGCTTGCGGTGCCGGTGCCCTTCCCAAAGCTCCGAAGCCGGGATTTCCTTGACCAGATCCCACGTCTTCGGGTCCGCGTGCCGCTCCCGCCAGTCCGGCTGGAGGTAGTTGTCGTAAATCGTGGCCAGGTCGCCGTTGAGCCATGTCGGCAAGTGCACTCCGTTGGTCACCGAGCCGATCGGCACCTCCCAGGTCGGCAGCTCCGGCCACAGGTCGTGCCACATGTGCTGGGACACGGTGCGGTGCAACTGGCTCACGGCATTGCGATAGGCCGACGTTTGCAGAGCGCAGATGGCCATCGAGAAATGCTCCTGCGGCCCTGCTCCCAGCCGCTTGCCCAAGGAAAGCAACTGCTCAAAGCGGATGCCCGTCTCCTCGCAGTAGTCGTGGAAATATTCGTACATCAGCCCGGGGTCGAACAGGTCGATTCCGGCCGGCACCGGCGTATGACTCGTAAAGACGTTGCTCCGCCGCGCCGCCTCGAGGGCTTCTTCAAAGGTCAGGCCGTGCTCTTCCATCAGCCAGCGAATCCGCTCGACAGCCAGAAACGCGGAGTGGCCTTCGTTCATGTGGAAGGCGGTCGGCTTCAGGCCCACCGCTTTCATAGCGCGCACGCCGCCGATGCTCAGCACGATTTCCTGCCGGATGCGGGTCTGTTTATCCCCTCCGTAAAGCTGATCGGTGATGTCCCGGTTGCTCTCGTCTTCGTTTTCGGCAATGTTGGTGTCCAGCAGATAGAGCCTCACCCGGCCCACGTTCATGTGCCAGACCTTGATGAACACCGGCCCCGATGGCATTTTGACGGAAACAACCAGTTCCCTCCCGTGGAGATCCGTTGTCGGAACAACCGGCAGGGTATAAAAATCATTGACCGGGTTGCGCTCCGTCTGCCATCCGTCCGGATTCAGGCGCTGGTGCAGGTAGCCTCTTTGGTAAAGCAGTCCCACGCCCACCAGCGGCACTTCGGCGTCGCTGGCCGCTTTCAGGTGATCTCCGGAAAGAATGCCAAGTCCTCCCGAGTAGATGGGCATGCATTCCAGCAGGCCGTACTCCATCGAGAAGTAGGCAACCAGCTTGTCCTTGCGGACGGGACGATTCATATAGGCATCGTGGAGCTCACATGCCTTGCGATACACCGCCAGATAGCGTGGATCCTTGGCTGACTTCTCGAGCGTGTTCTGTGAAATATGCCCCAGCATCAGAACGGGGTTATGGCCGCTGGACTTCCACAGCACCGGGTCCAGCCGCCGGAACACCGCTCGAATGTCATGGTCCCAGCTCCAGATCAGGTTCTGGGCCAGCTCGGTCAGCCGCCTGAGAGCTTCCGGCAAGGCAGGCAGAACAAGAATTTCCTTCTTTGGCAGAATCTGAAAAGGCATCCGCAGTTTAGAATTCCTACGATAGCAGAGGGGGACCGGAGGCAGCGCCGGGCTTGCGCAGGGAATACAATAAGAGCTATGAAGCTGAGCGCGCAGGAAGAGTACGGGCTGCGCTGTCTTCTGCACATGGCGCGCCTCGAGGACGGTCAAAGCCTCAGTATTCCGGAAATCAGCCGCGCCGAGGGGCTTTCGGTTCCCAATGTGGCCAAACTGATGCGTCTGCTGAGGCTGGGCGGGCTGGTCACTTCGGTGCGGGGTCAGGCCGGCGGGTACACCCTCACGCAGCCGGCCGATCAGATCACCGTTGGGGCGGTGATGGATGTATTGGGTGGGCGTTTTTTCGGTCCCAAGTTTTGCAATCGCCACGCCGGCCTGGAAGACAGATGCACCCACTCATCCGATTGCGCCATCCGGGTGCTCTGGGACACGATTCAGGAAGTTCTCGATTCCGTGCTGAAGAAGATCACCCTAAGAGATCTGCTCTGCAGCGAAAGTGAAATGTCCCGGATCATCGAGAACGCTTCCGGCAACCTGCTCCCGTTACTGAAGGAGCGCGCGCAGGAATCGCACAGTTCGCTGGCCTGAGCAGACGCCCCCAATAGCCGGCGCACGTTACAGCGGAATATTGCCGTGCTTCTTGCGTGGCATGGTGTCGACTTTGTTTTCGAGCATACGCAACGCCTTGATCACCCGCGGGCGTGTCTCTCTCGGCTCGATGACGTCGTCGATGAAGCCGTGCTCGGCGGCGACGAAGGGATTGGCAAAGCGGTCGCGGTATTCGGCGATTTTTTCCGCCAGCACCCGCTCCCTGTCTCCAGTGGCGGCCAGCTCGCGGCGGTAAATGATGTTGGCGGCGCCTTCGGCTCCCATGACAGCGATCTCGGCGGTGGGATAGGCGAGGTTGATGTCGCACCGCAGGTGCTTGGAGCCCATGACGCAATAGGCGCCGCCGTAAGCTTTGCGGGTGATGACGGTGATCTTGGGGACGGTCGCCTCGGCGTAGGCGTACAGCAGCTTCGCCCCGTGGCGGATGATGCCGCCGAACTCCTGATCCGTGCCCGGCAGGAAGCCGGGGACGTCTTCCAGCGTCAGGATGGGGATATTGAACGCATCGCAGAAGCGCACGAACCGCGCTCCCTTGGCCGAGGAGTTGATATCGAGACAACCGGCCAGATGCGCCGGCTGATTGGCCACGATGCCGACGCTGCGGCCATCCATCCGGGCGAAGCCGACGACGATGTTTTTCGCCCAGTGCTCGTGCACTTCCAGGAAGTCGCTGTCGTCGACGACCTTGTGGATGATGTCCTTGATGTCGTAAGGAACGTTGGATGTTTCGGGCACGATGGAATCGAGCTCCGCGTCCATTCGGTCGCCCGGGTCGTCACACGGCTTGCGGGGAGGGAAGTCGCGGTTGTTCTGAGGCAGATAATCGAGCAGCTTGCGGATCATGCGGAGGCAATCGGCGTCATCGGCGGCGATAAACTGCGCCACCCCGCTGGTCGAATTGTGCGTCATGGCGCCGCCCAGCTTCTCTTTGCTGACATCCTCGTGGGTGACGGTCTTGATGACGTCGGGGCCGGTGACGAACATGTAGCTGGTGCGATCGACCATCAAGGTGAAGTCGGTGATGGCGGGCGAATAGACTGCGCCGCCGGCGCACGGACCGAGGATGGCGGAGATCTGCGGGATGACGCCGCTCGAGAGCGTGTTGCGCAGGAAGATGTCCGCATAGCCGCCGAGCGAGAGAACACCCTCCTGGATGCGCGCGCCGCCTGAGTCGTTGAGACCGATGATGGGCGCTCCGTTCTTCATGGCCAGATCCATCACCTTGCAGATCTTGCGGGCGTTGGCTTCCGAGAGCGAGCCGCCAAAGACGGTGAAGTCCTGCGCGAAGACGTGGACCAGCCGGCCGTGGATGAGGCCGTGGCCGGTAACGAAGCCATCGCCCTCGATGATCTGTTCTTCCATGCCGAAGTCGCGACAGCGATGGCGGACGAGCTTATCCAGTTCTTCAAAGCTGCCTTCATCAAGCAGCAGCTCGATGCGCTCGCGCGCGGACAGCTTGCCCTCCTCGTGCTGGCGCTTGCGGCGCTCTTCGCCGCCGCCGGCTTCCGCGGCGGCGTGGCGGCGGCGGACTTCCTCCAGGCGGTTGGTGGCCATAACAGTCCAAGGTACCAGGACGGCGGGCGGTCACGCGCGCGGCTCAGAAAGCGCTTCCGAGCCGCGACCGTTAGGGAGCGGTGGGCATCCTGCGCTCAGCGCGAGCGCCACCGCGATCACCACCAGGCAGCCGATCACGTTGTACCAGAGAAACGAAATCCCGGTGTTGAAGAAGCAGTAGAAGATGGCCGCTTCGCCGGCCAGCACGCCCCAGAAGGCGCCGCGAGCCCGTGCGCGCGGCAGAAAGAAGGCCAGCACAAACACGCCCAGCATGCCGCCATAGAACAGCGAGCCGACGATGTTGACGGCTTCGATGAGCGAGCCGAGCGAGCGGCCCAGACCGGCGAAGACGATTGCGTACAGGCCCCAGAACAGAGTCGCGATGCGCGACGCCCGTAGCAGGTGCGAATCGGCGGCCTCCGATCTGCGCAGCGTCCGATAGAGGTCCATGATGCTCACGGTGGCGAGCGAATTGATCTCGCCCGAGATCGTGGACATGGCGGCGGCGAAGATGACTGCGATGATCAGGCCGACGATGCCCGCCGGCATGTAGCGAATGACGAAGCTCAGGAAAATGTAGTTGGTGTCATTGCTCCCGCCGGTGAGTTTGGCGGCGTCTGCGCGGGCGGCGTCAAGCTGCTTCTGCGCGTGGCGATAGTTTGTGAGGCTGGCTTTCGTGGCGGCCGGATCATGGCCCTTGATGGCCTCGATGTACTGGCGCGCCGCTTCGCGGCGGCCGGAGTGCGCGTTGTCGAAACGCGCAGACACGGACGGGTACGCGCTGTTGCTTTCGAGTTTCTGTTGATCGGCGGGCTGAAACAGCACCGGCGGCTTCTCGAAGACGTAGAACACAAACACCATCGCCCCGATGAAGAGAATGAGAAACTGCATCGGCACTTTCGCGGTCGCATTGAAGATGAGACTGAGACGGCTCTGGGCGATCGAGCGGCCGGTCAGGTAGCGTTGCACCTGGCTCTGGTCCGTCCCAAAGTAGGCCAGTGCAAGAAACATGCCGCCGATCAGGCCGCTCCAGAGATTGTAGCGGTCGTTCCAGTCAAAGCGTGTGACCACGGCGTTCAGTTTGCCTGCCGCGCCGGCGACGGAAATGGCGTCGGCGAGCGAGATGCCGCCGGGCAGCAGCCAGACCGCCATGAACAGCGCAAGCAGGAGCCCGGCAAAGATCAGCAGCATCTGCTGCACGTCGGACCAGGTGACCGCTTTCACTCCGCCCAGCGTGGTGTAAACAATGACCAGCCCGCCCATGAGGAGCGTGGTCACCTGCTCGGGCCAGCCGAGAATCACCGCCAGAACAACGGAAGGCGCATAAAGAGCGAGGCCGGCGCCGAGGCCGCGCGACAACAGGAAGATGATGCTCACCAGGTAGCGCGTCTTGCGGTCGAAGCGCTGCTCCAGGTATTCGTAGGCGGTGTAAACGTTGGCGCGGTGGAAAATCGGCACCGCGGTGAAGCTCAGGACCACCATCGCCAGCGGCAGGCCGAAATAGAACTGTACGAAACGCATGCCATCGACGTAGGACTGGCCCGTCGTCGAGATGAAGGTGATGGCGCTGGCCTGGGTCGCCATGATCGAGAGCCCCATGGCGTACCACGGCATCGTCTTGCCCGCCAGCAGATAGCCCCGGGTGGTGTGGCTGCCGCGGGCGCGGTAGAGACCATAAACGACAGTGAACAGAATCCAGCCGATCAGCACCGCCCAGTCGAGCGGTCTCATGCCCCCGCCCCGGGAGTGAACGAAACGGCGAAAAGATAGAACAACACGATCAACAAAGCGAGGTAGATCACCACTGCCACGTAGACGCGCGGCCAGGCGCCGAGGAAGGGAGGCGGATCGTCGTCCTCCGAAGGCAGCCGGTGAGGCTCGATCATGGCCCAGCCTTTCCGGCGCTGATCAGGTTGGCGAAGATGCGGAACGCGCCTGGGACGCCCGCCGGAAGCTGCCGGAACCAGGAATAGGCTGTGAAGACATAGGCGCCCTTGCCGTACCGCGTGTAGAGCGCACCCCCGGGGAGCCAGTCCTCGCCTGGATCCCGCGTCGAGAACAGCGATTCATAGCGCGAATCGAATTGCGAAGCGAAATAGAGTCCGCGCTCCTGGACCCAGCCTTCGAAATCCTTCGCCGTGATCCTGTTGGGCGATTGGAGCACCGGATGATTCGGATTGGGGAAATGGACGGGCGATTCCTCGACGCTGACCCGGCTCCGGCCGATGGTGATCGGGTAGGGCCCAAGCCGCGCAAGCAAGTTGCGCGTCTCGCGGCCCGGGAAGCCATCGAGCACGTTGTACTGCACGACGAGCGTCCCGCCCGCGCTCACGTAATCGAGCAGCCTTTGGAGATTGGCGCGCAGCGCGGGACGCGTATTGAAGGCCCGCACGCCAGTGAGGATGGCATCGAAGCGCGAAAGGTCGCCGGCGGCGATCTCTTCATCGCGCAGCAGTGTCACCTGAATGCCGAGAGGGCGCAGTGCCTCGGGAATCTCGTCGCCTGCGCCCATGATATAGCCGGCGTTGCGGGCGAGCGTCTTGATCTCGGCGCGGATCAACTGGGCGGAGGCTGCCGGCAGGGCTGTCTGCGCCGGGATGTGCGGGTAGGAGATGACTCGCATGGACCGTGATTCCTTGCGGCCTCCGATCTCAGCGATCGCTGCCAGAGCAGCGGTGGACTCAGCGGCGGGAGGCGTGAGGATGAATTGGACAGTGGTCTGTTCGCCGGCCTCGGTGAGGCGGAACGGGCGCTGGGCGGGCTCGATTCGCCAGCCCGCCAGCGCTTCCAGGCGAACGATGCCGGCGGCGTTGGGCTGATTGGCTTTCACCGCCACCTGCACGCTGCGCGGTTTGGTCTCTGGAAAAAGGATCACCGTGTCGGAAAACTCGACCGCCACCGGCGGTACGATGACCAGCGGGCGGGTCAGCTCGCCGCGCACGGTATCGACGTAGCGGTGATGCACTGGGCGCACTACGGCGAATTCAATGCCGTTGATCATGAAACGGAAGCGCGCGCTCAGAACGGGCGGGTTCTCCGGCTGGCCGACGAGGAGCGTGTCTTCGACGGTGTACCGCTCGCCATTCTTAGGTTTCTCCAGCCAGTACGGGTGCGTGTAGGAGGCGTTGGCGGGAACGTTCCACTCAAGGCGGCGCTGCACGGGCTCGTTGAACGGAAGAGGCGTTTCCTCGAGATCGAGCTGCGGCGCGCCGGGCCCTTCGAGGGCCGCGCCGAGGAACGTAGTTGCCATGCGGATGCGCTGCACGGCGGTGAGCGAAATGCGCGCCGTCGAGCCGGGCACGGCGGTGAAGCGATCAGAAGACGCGTCCACCCAAATCCCGGCGCACAAAGCGATCGTTTCATCGAGCTCACGAAGCTTGTATTCGGCGTCGGGATGCCGGATGGCCGCCGCCAGCGTTCGGGCTTTCAGCAGAGAAGGCAGAGTCTTCCGTGGCTCGAACGGCCGGAACGCGCGGGCGGCATCTGCCAGCAGCGGGGCAATCGCAGCCCCGCCGGGCAGCCGATTCCAGCTCGTGTCGATGCCCTCCATCGGGTCCTTGATGGCAGGCTCGCCCGCGATGAGAACCAGGTGATTCCTGATCGCGCCTCGCCTCTCGGGTGAGCCCATGGCCTGGGAAGCATGCTTGCTGCGGCTCATGCCGGCGATTTCGCCGTACGAGTAACCGAGGATCGGGTTGTACTCGCCGGCGTCGATCTCGAGGCGGTTGGCCAGGCGTGCGTTTTCCTTCTCCTGTTCCGGCGTGAAGGCAAAGACATTGTAATAAACGCGACGCGCCTGCCAGGGCCGGACGTAGTCGAGCTGCTCGGGGAAGCGCTTCGGGTCGGCTGCGGCGAAAAATGCTTCTTTGGCCAGGATGGCGGAGCTTTGGTGGTGGCCGTGGCCATCGCGGGGACTGCCGGAAAAGCGCAGCAGGATGATATCGGGGCGGAACTTCCGGATCACCCAGACCATGTCGCCCAGCGTCTGGTCCCGGCCCCACTTGGCGAGGGTCTCCTCGGCCGTTTTCGAGAAGCCGAAATCGATGGCGCGGGTAAAGAACTGCTCGGCGCCGTCCACCCGGCGGGCGGCCAATAGTTCCTGGGTGCGGATGAGTCCCATAAAGTCTCCCTGCTCAGCGCCGATAAGATTCTGACCCCCTTCGCCGCGTGTCAAGGAGAGATAGCCGGTACGAAAGTACCGGCCGCGGGCGAAGTAGGCCAGCAGGTTAGTGTTCTCGTCGTCCGGGTGGGCGGCGATCATGAGG
>JACQDF010000132.1 GCA_016201205.1 Acidobacteriota bacterium | reverse complement strand
TTTCCGAGCGATGTGGATTGCGGCAAAGTATTGAAGAACCTAGAGATATGAGGGAATCCCTATTGCAAACGCCTGCTCCTGACGATGAGAAAGCAACGTCATGACGTCGAAGTCGGAACCGACAGGAACAGCGCCAGGCCTTTCGCCTGCGTTCGAGGCCGCCCGTCTTCTCCGTCAACTCGATGAGGAAGAACTCAAGAAGTCGATCTGGCATCGCCTGCATGGACAGTCTTTTCCCGGCTTGCCGGGACTGACCAGCGATTCGTCCGCATCCGACATTCTTGCTGACGCCCTGCATGTGGGAGACGCTCAGTTCGCGAATCGGCTGCGAGCTACGGTCAGCAGGCTCTTACAAGATGCCAGCGAGTCTTCAGATCCTGACCCGGAGTACATGTGCGGTTTACTGTATCTGGCCGCCAGAATCAGCGCCACTGAGGCCATCGTGCCGGTGACCTTCATAGCAGGGAATTTCGGCGATGATGTATCCCCAAATCCGGTCCATCTCGAATCGCTACGATGCCTCCTGGCGTTGCTTGCAGTATCTCCTCAGCAAGCCGGGCGGTGGCAGGCCGATGTCTTCTCCGCGCATCTTCAACACGCCTCTTGTACGATTCCCGCTTTGACCGGTCTGATTGGCCTCCGGCTTTCCACTCCAGCCGAGCTGCGCAGATTGACCGGGAAGGTCGATGAAGACGAGCTCCAGTTCAGTCTCAGGTTCTGCGGCTTCTCGGATGCCTCCGCCCGCCTTTCCGCGGGTAGTCACGCGGACTGAAAACCGCGGCATGAGACTTTGATCTTGGCAGCGGCCCTGGACCGCTACAATAGAACACGTGGCCCAGCATATTCTTCGCCAGGTCTGGTCCGCGCTTTCGACGCTGAATCCCAACGACGTGCGAGCCATGGCCGGCCAGGGCGTGCTCGTCGGCCTGCACGGGCGCGACGAAAACGGGTTTGCCGGGATGGAGGAGTTCTTCTGCCCGCCGGAGCTGTCGCGGGAGCGCCGCCTGGAACTGTTGGACCACTTGCTTCGCGCCGGTGAGCTGAAAGCGCCTGCGCGATTCGACCTCGAGATCTACGAAGAAGGCATGCCGCGGCCCAATGGGACGTTCGCGTTTTACTGGCGAGATCCGATGCGAACGGTCGAGCTGATCCTGGAATCCCGCGATTCGCTCGCATTGCCTCTGGCGCGGCTGTTTCCGCCGTTCCGGAAGCCGGTGGCGGAACGAATCATCCACCGTGTGAGCAAGGAAAACGCGCTGTTCGCGATGGCGACCGCTTTGCCCGACATCATTCCAAGCCTGGTCGAGCTGCCGTGGGCGGTGGGGCAATTCGCTTCCGACACCGCGTTTCTCACCGTAAACCAGATCCGGATGGCGTTTCTGCTGGCGGCGGCCAGCGACCGGGAAGTGGGATACGGGAACCAGCGCGCGGAGATCGGCTCGATCGTGGCGGGCGCGTTCGGCTGGCGGGCCATTGCCCGGGAGATGGTGGGCAAAGTGCCGTTCGGCGGCGGGCTGATTCCGAAAGCGGCGGTGGCCTACGCCGGCACCTATGTCGCCGGCAAGGCGCTGGAACGGTGGTACCGCGAAGGCTACTCAGTCAGCCGCCACGAACGCAAGCATGCCTACCAGAGCGCATTGGACAAAGGCAAACGCGTGGCCGCGGAGCTGCTGGCCGGCCTGCGGCAGCGCAGTGAGGCGTAGATGAAACCAGCCGCGATCATCACCGGCGCCAGCCGCGGCATCGGACGCGGAATCGCCCTCGAGCTGGCTCGGACGCACGATGTCATCGCGACCTACAAAGGACGCCGCGACGCAGCCGAGAGCCTTCAGGCGGAAACGGGCTGCTCGATTCTTCCGTGCGACGTGTCTTCGCGCCACGACCGCGAGGCGTTGATCGCCTTTTGCCGTGAGCAGTTCGGCCGGCTCGACCTGCTGGTCAACAATGCCGGCATTGCCCAGCGGCAGCGGCTGGACGTCGTCGAGGCAACCGAAGAGAGCTTCGATGAGCTGATCGGCACGAATCTGAAGGGACCCCATTTCCTCACGCAACTTGCGGCCCGGTGGATGCTCGGGCAAGGGAGCGGGCGGATCGTTTTTGTCACCTCGATTTCGTCCTATGCGGCTTCGGTGAACCGCGCTGAGTACTGCATCTCGAAAGCCGGGCTGAGCATGAGCGCCGCGCTGTGGGCCGCGCGGCTGGCCCCGAACGGGATCCTGGTGTTCGAAATCAGGCCGGGCATCATTCGCACCGACATGATCCGCCCGGTGGAGAAGCTCTACGAAGAACGGATCGCGGGCGGTCTGCTGCCGCAGCGGCGCATGGGTGAGGCATGCGACGTGGCCCGGGCCGTGCGCGCCATCGCCGACGGGATGCTCGACTACGCCGCCGGGCAGGTGCTCAACGTCGACGGCGGATTTCATCTGCGGACGCTGTAGAAGGGCGAATGGATCAGGCGCCTGTGTTATAAAAGTGGATTCACCGCGCGCGAGGGAGGTATGCCGCCAATGCCGAAGCGATTCTACGGGTGGTGGATCGTGGCCACCGCCGTCTGCACGTTTGGCTTGTCCACTGGCCTGCCCTATTACAACATGCCGTTCTTCTACGACTATTACGCGAAGGAGTTCGGCTGGTCCAAGGCAGACATTACGCTGGGATTTCCGCTGGCGGCGCTGTTCACGTTGTGGGTGGGCCCGGTCTTGGTGCACCGCTTCTCTCCGAGGAACATGCTGCTGGCCGGCTCGCTGCTGACCTCGATCAGCTTTATCGGCTTCAGCCAGATGGCCGGCTCGGTCAACATGTACTACGCGCTGTGGTTCATCTACGTAGTCGGCTATATCTTCTCCGGGCCGATCCCGCACCAGGTGTTGATCTCACAGTGGTTCCGCCGGCGGCGGAGTTTCGCCATGGGCATAACGTATGTCGGCGTGGGCCTGGTGGGCTCGCTTGGCTCGTTTCTGGTCAAGCCGATTACGGAAGCAGGCGGATTCCGGACTTGCCTCTGGATCCTGGGAATCATCGTGCTCGGCGTCTGGCCTCTCACGTTGCTCTTTCTGAGGAACCGGCCGGCGGATATCGGGCAGAACCCGGACGGCGCGGCCATGGCGCCGGAGGAGATCAAGGTGGCGCCGAAGCCGTTCGGCGAGCTGCTCAAGCAAACTGCCTTCTGGCTCCTGGTAATCGGCAGCGCATGCTCCATCGGCTCCATCGGCTCGATCAACCAGCACATGAAGTTCGTTTTCCAGGATCAGGGTTACACCGAGCAGACGGCTTTGAACGCCGCCTGGCGAACCGCCAATGTATGCATCCTGTGGTCCAGCATCGCCGGACGCCTGTTCATCGGCTGGATGGCGGACCGCTATCCGAAGAAGTACGTGATGACGGGAACCTATGCGCTGGTGGCGGTGACGATCCCGTTGATGCTCCTGGTGAAGCCGGGGCAGGATCTGAACCTGTGGCTGTTTGCCATCCTGTTCGGCTTCGGCATGGGCGCCGACTATATGCTGATTCCGCTGATGGCGGCGGAGCAGTTCGGCGTCAATACACTGGCGCGGGCGATGGCGATCATCCTGCCCACGGACACGATCGGACAGACATGGTTCCCCTACGCGGTAGCGAGGCTCCGGCAGAGTCTCGGCAATTACGATCAGGCGTTGCTGGCCGTGTTCGCCATGGCCGTCATCGGCGCCATCGCCATTGCTCTTCTGCCGAGGCACGACAAGAAAGATGAGACACTTCACATACCGGACGCTCAGCGAGCTGCAACAGGAGGCTGACCGGATCGGCGCCCGCCACGTTCAGTTCGAGGAAGACCCCGAAAGAATCAAGAGCATTCTGGCGCGGCCCGTCCAGGTGGGCGGAATGCGCGTGGGCAACTCGATTGCGATTCATCCCATGGAGGGGTGCGACGGCACGCCGGACGGGCTCCCCGATGAGCTGACCTTCCGCCGCTACGAGCGGTTCGGCAGCGGGGGAGCGAAACTCATCTGGTTTGAAGCGACCGCCATCCGCGAGGACGGGCGGGCCAATCCGCGGCAGCTCTGGCTTCATGAGAAGAGCCTCCCGGCCATCGCGCGCCTGCTCGAAACCGCGTTGAACGCGCACCGCGAGGCATACGGCAGTGCGGATGACGTGCTGGCGCCAGTACAACTGACGCATTCGGGCCGCTACAGCGTACCGCGGCGCATCATCGCACATCACAACCCGGTGGTCGACGCCAAGACGAACGTGGCGGCCGATCACCCGGTGATTTCCGATGACGAGCTGGAGCGCATCGAGGATGACTTCGTCGAAGCGGCCAGGCTTGCCTCGAGGGCGGGGTTTCGGGCAATCGACCTCAAGGTCACCCATGGCTACCTGCTCTCCGAGCTGCTCGGCGCCAGACTGCGCGAAGGGCGCTACGGCGGGTCCCTGGAAAACCGAACCCGGATGATCAGGAACGTCTTCGGTAAGGTTCGGGCGGCGCTGGGAAAAGAGATGATGCTGTGCATGCGCCTCGGCTGTTATGAGGGTGTGCCCTACCAGTCCGATCCGGCAACCGGAGTGGGCGTGCCGCTGCCTTATCCGGCGCCATATCCTTACGGATTCGGCAATCAGGCGGACGATCCTTTGACAGAGGACCTGGCCGAAGTCAGGCAGGCCGTTGGATGGTTCCGCGAATGGGGGCTCGAGCTGCTGAACGTTTCGCTCGGCGTTCCTTACTTTAATCCGCACGTGGGGCGTCCGTTTGAGAAGCCCGATGAGGGGAATTACGAGCCACCGGAGCATCCTCTGCTGGGCGTGGACCGGCACTTCCGCATCGCCGGCGAATTGCAGCGGGCCTTTCCGGACATTCCGATCGTGGGCACGGGTTATAGCTGGTTGCAGGTGTTCGCCATCAACGCCGCGGCGCGCAACATTGCGGATGGCAATATCCGATTTTATGGCGCCGGGAGAAATGCGCTGGCGTATCCGTGGTTTGCCAGGGATGCGCTGGAAAAGGGAGCGTTCGACGGCCGGCAGGTGTGCCGCACGGTCACGTTTTGCACCTACCTGATGCGGCAGAAGCATCATCCCTGGGGGCAATATCCGACCGGATGCCCGCCGTACGACAAGGAAGTCTACGGGCCCATCATCAAGCAGGCACGCCAGCGGTAAGGCATGCCTCCGGCATGCGCCTTTGCCTTCGCAGGCTGGAGGCCTACGCTACCATAGAACAATCGGATGCCGCTGCGTTTTTACAATACCCTCTCGCAGAAAGTGGAAGAATTCGCGCCGCTCGACGGCCACACCGTGCGTGTGTACACCTGCGGGCCGACTGTCTGGAATTTCGTCCATATCGGCAATCTCCGCACATTCACCTCGCAGGACATCCTGCGACGCTGGCTCCAGTACCGCGGTTACAAACTGATGCACGTGATGAACATTACGGATGTCGACGACCGCATTATTCAGCAGGCCGCGGCGGCAGGCCAGCCGATTGGCGAGTACACGGCCCGCTTTACGCAAGCCTTCTTTGAAGACACAGGCAAAGTGCGTTTGCAGCAGCCCGAGCTGGTGTGCAAAGCGACCGACCACATCGACGACATGGTCCGCTTGATCGGCCAGCTCGGCGAAAATGGATGCACCTACGAAAGCGATGGCTCGGTTTATTTTCGCATCGCGAAATTTCCCGCATACGGCAAACTCTCTCATACCCACTTTGCGGGGATGAAGGCGGGTGCGCGGGTGGACTCGGATCGATATGACAAGGACGACGCACGCGATTTCGTCTTGTGGAAGGCGAAAAAGGAAGGCGAGCACTATTGGGACACGCCGCTCGGCCAGGGACGTCCGGGGTGGCATATCGAGTGCTCGGCCATGGCGATGCGTTATCTGGGGGAGACGCTCGACATACACGCCGGCGGCGTCGACCTGGTCTTCCCGCACCATGAAAACGAGATTGCGCAATCGGAGGCTTCCACCGGCAAGCCGTTCGTCCGTTTCTGGATGCACACCGAGCATCTGATGGTGGAGAGCCAGACCATGTCGAAGTCGCTCGGCAATTTCTACACGCTGCGCGATCTGCTCGAGAAAGGCTACGCGCCCGAGGCAGTGCGCTATCTGCTGGCCTCCGTGCCGTACCGCAAGCAGTTGAACTTCACCTTTGACGGACTCAGATCCGCGGCGACGGCAATCGAGCGGTTGCGCAATTACGAGCTGCGCCTGAAGACATCGAAGTTACCCGAGGGCATGAGCGCAGGCATCCAGGAGCGCACCAGGAAAGCTCAGGCGCAATTCGAGGCGGCGCTCGACGACGATCTCAACACCGCCGAAGCGCTGGGCGCGGTCTTCGAGTATATCCGCGACACAAATACGGCCCTGGACGGCGGCGAGTTTCTGGCGGGCAATCGGGAGGGAGCGCTTGATCTGCTCGAGCGGTTCGATTCCATCTTCGACGTGCTCCGGCCCGCCGTCAGTGAGCACGGATTGCAGGATGGAGAAATCGAAGCGCTTGTCGAGGAGAGAGCGCAGGCGAAAAAGACCAGGAATTTCGCCCGCGCCGATGACATCCGGCGGAAGCTGCTCGATCAGGGAGTGGTTCTGGAAGACACCAGGGAAGGAACGCGCTGGAAGAGGAAATAACGTGAACATTCACACCAGAGCGGTGCACGCAGGGGACCGGAAGAAAAGCGGGGCGGCCATTCCGGTGACCACACCCATTTACACCGCCTCCAGCTACATCTACGAGAAGATCGAGCAACTGGACCGCGTGTTCGGCCGGGAAGAGGCAGGCGATTCCTACGCGCGCTACGAGAACCCGACTAACCGCGGGCTGGAGGAATTGCTGGTGGCGCTGGAGAACGGCCACACGGCCCTGGCCTGCGCCTCCGGGATGGCCGCGGTTCAATTTGCGTTGCAGGCGGCGTTGATGGACCGCAGACGGCGCATCGTCGCCGCCAATGCCCTGTACGGCGCAACCATCCGCATGCTGCAAAGCGTCTTCGAGCCTCTCGGGGTCGAGACGGCATTCGTCGACATCTGCGATCTGGCGGCCGTCGAGAAAGCGATTGCGGCCGGCAAGCCCGGATGCGTGCTGATGGAGACCATTTCGAATCCGTTGCTTCGCGTCGGCCAGATCGACCGGATCGCCGCCATGGCCAAGGCGGCCGGGGCCGCTCTGGTGGTGGACAATACGTTCGCAACGCCGATGATGGTTCGGCCACTCGAGTTGGGAGCGAACCTCGTCGTGCACAGCCTGACCAAGTACCTGGCCGGCCACGGCGACGTGCTGGGCGGAGCCATCATTACCGATGAAGCGCACGGCGAGACTGTGCGGGCGCTGAGCCGCACTGCGGGGCCTGTTCTCGGCTCTTTTGAGAGCTACTTGACCATGCGCGGGATCAAGACGTTCCCGTTGCGGTTTGAGCGGCAATGCACGAACGCCTGCCGGATCGCACAGTGGCTGGCCGCGCAGCCGCGTGTCGAGCGTGTGTTCTTCCCGGCCGACCCAGGTCATCCGGATTCGGCCGTAATCCACCGCCTGTTTCCGGAGAAGATGTTCGGCGCCATGGTCAGCTTCGAGATTCGCGGCGCCGGGCGCGAGGAGATCTTTACGCTGATGGACCGGCTGAAGATTGTGGTGCGCGCCACCTCGCTGGGCGATGTGCACTCGATGATGCTCTATCCGGCCATGAGCTCGCACCGCGATCTGGCCCCGCGCCAGCGCGAGCGGATGGGAATTCGCGACAACCTGTTGCGGCTTTCGGTCGGCATCGAAGCGCCGGAGGACATCCTCTCGGATCTCGAACAGGCGTTGGACTAAACACCTCCGCTTGCTGACGCGCGCGGCTCAGAAAGCGCTTCCGAGCCGCGACCGTCAGAGCGGGCACTTGAAACTACCCCCGCGTACAAAGTATGATGCATGGAATTGATGCTGGACATTTCGTCCCACGATCTTCTTATCATTGGGGGGGGCGGGGCTGGACTCCGGGCCGCGATCGCTGCCTCCGAAGTGTTTCCCAACCTGAACATCGGAATTGTCTCCAAGGTCTACCCGATGCGGAGCCATACGGTCTCCGCCGAAGGGGGCGCCGCCGGCGCCATTCGTTCCGATGACAGCCTCGATGAGCACGCCTATGACACCATCTCCGGCGGCGATTGGCTGTGCGACCAGGACGCGGTCGAGGCGTTTGTAAAAGAGGCCCCCGAAGAGCTGCTGCGCCTCGAGCACTGGGGCTGTCCGTGGAACCGTGAGCCGGATGGCCACATTGCCGTGCGCCCCTTCGGCGGCATGAAAAAGATGCGGACCTGGTTCGCCGCCGACAAGACCGGCTTCCACATGCTCCACACGCTGTTCCAAACGTGCCTGAAACACAGCGCGATCACCCGCTACGACGAGTACTTTGCCACCAAACTGCTGGTCGAGGAAGGCCGCGTGCAAGGTTGTATCGCCCTCGAGCTGATGTCGGGCAAGCTTCAAGCGATCACCGCTAAGGCCGTAATTCTCACGACCGGCGGATGCGGCCGCGTTTTCCGATTCACCACCAACGCCAGCATCAAGACCGGCGACGGCATGTCGCTGGCCTACCGCGCGGGCGCCCCCCTAAAGGACATGGAGTTCATTCAGTACCATCCTACGGGCCTGCCGTTCACCGGAATCCTGATCACTGAGGCGGTGCGGTCCGAGGGCGGCTACTTGCTCAACAAAGACGGCTACCGTTATCTGCAGGATTACAACCTGGGGACACCGCAGCCAAAGCCCGTCCTGCGCAGCATGGAGCTGGGGCCGCGCGACCGGCTGTCACAGGCGTTCGTCAAAGAGGTCGAGAAAGGCCGCGCCGTGGAAGGCCCTTATGGTCCGGTGGTCCACCTGGACCTCCGCCACCTGGGCGAGCGAATCATCAACACCAAGCTCCCCTTTGTCCGCGAGCTGTGCCTGAAGTACGAGAACATTGATCCGGTGACCGAGCTGGTGCCGGTGCGCCCCGTCGCCCATTACATGATGGGCGGCGTCGATACCGACATCAACGGCGCGACGCCGCTCGCGGGGCTGTATGCGGCCGGAGAGGTTGCCTGCGTGAGCATCAACGGCGCCAATCGCCTGGGATCGAATTCCCTGCCGGAGCTGCTGGTGTTCGGCGCCAGAGCGGGCGTCCACGCGGGCCGCTTTGCGCTGGAACAGAAATCGCCCGGCCGCCATCTGCTCACGCAGGCGCTGGACGAGGAAGCGCTGATCAGGAGGCAGTTTCTTCCGAAGACCGGACGCCGGGAACGCATCTCTGCGATCCGGGAGCAGATGCAGAAGATCATGGAAGACGGCGCCGGCATCTACCGCTCCGGGGCATCGCTCACCGAGGCGGCCGGCAAACTGCGAGAGCTTCAGGAGCGCTTCCCGAACATCGCTTTGGACGATCAGAGCCAGGCGTTCAATACCGAGCTGATCTCGGCGTTCGAGCTTTCCTCGATGCTCGATGTCGCCGAAACGATGGTTCATTGCGCGCTGAATCGCTGCGAGTCTCGAGGAGCGCACCAGCGGACGGATTTTCCGGCGAGGAACGATGAGAAATTCCTGGCGCATTCTTTAGCGACTCGGAAAGCCGACGGAACGCCCCAGGTGAGCTACTCCCCGGTGACCATCACTCGCTGGCCGCCGGCTGAGCGGGTCTACGGAAAGTGATCGAACATGGCCGAAACAATCACATTGGAAGTCCAGCGCTACAACCCGGAAAAAGATACTGAACCGGGACTCCAGACCTACGAAGTGCCTCTCAAGAAAGAGTGGGTGGTGCTCGATGCGCTGAACTACGTCAAAGACAAGGTGGACGGCTCGCTGTCCTTCCGCTGGTCCTGCCGCATGGGCATCTGCGGAAGCTGCGGCATGATGGTCAACGGCGAGCCGAAACTCACCTGCGCCACATTTCTTACCGACTATGCACCCGGTACGGTCCGCGTCGAGCCGCTCAAACACTTCCCCGTTCTGCGAGACCTGGTTGTGGACATCACCGACTTCCTGGCCAAACTGTCGCGCGCCAAACCGTGGCTGATCCGCAAACAGGAGAAGCCGCTGGCCGAAGGAGAATATCTCCAGACTCCGGAACAGTTGGACGCTTTCAAGCAGTTCAGCATGTGCATTAATTGCCTGCTCTGTTACGCCGCCTGTCCGGTCTACGGACTGGATCCGCTGTTCAGCGGCCCGGCGGCAATCGCGCTGGCGCAACGCTATAACATGGACTCGAGGGATCAGGGCGCCGCCCAGCGTCTCGACATTCTTTCGCACAGCGACGGAATCTGGGGCTGCACGTTTGTCGGCGAATGCACAGAGGTGTGCCCAAAACATGTAGATCCGGCGGGCGCCATCCAGCAGTATAAGCTGACGGCCACGACGGAATGGTTCAAGTCGATGCTCATGCCATGGAGAGGGGAGTGAGAGCGATGGCCATCCCCACCTACTATCCGCCTCGGGCATACCGTACGCGCGTCTCCACCTACTGGTGGCTGCGAAGCTGGCCGTACCTGCGATTCATCCTGCGGGAGCTGAGCAGCATTTCCGTCGCCTGGTTCGTCCTGGTGACCCTGCTGCAATTGGGCGCCTTGCACCGCGGGCCGGCAGAGTACGCCAGATTCGGCGAGTGGCTGCGCAGCCCGCTGATGATTGCCGGCAACGCGGTGGCATTGTTCTTCCTGCTCTTTCATGCCATCACGTGGTTCAATCTGGCGCCCAAAGCGATGGCTGTTCGCATCCGAGGAAAGCGTGTGCCTCCGCTCTTTATTACTGTTCCGAACTACATCGCCTGGCTGGCGGCGTCGCTGTTTGTGGCGTTCGTGCTTCTGCGAGGATAAATGGGAAAGCGATCCAACGAGCCTTTCTTGTGGATGCTGTTCAGCGTCGGCGGCACCATCGCCGCCCTGTTGCTGCCGGTTCACGTGTTTCTGTTCGGGCTGGCATTTCCTTTGGGATGGCTGGATGGCCCCGGTTACGAAGCCTTGCTGGCGCTGGCCAGGCATCCGTTGACGCGAGTGTACCTGCTTGTTTTTTGCACTCTGCCCTTATTCCACTATGCCCACCGGTTCCGGTACACCCTGTACGACGGCTTGCAGATCAAGCATCTGAACGAACTGATTAACACGTTCTGCTATGGCGGGGCGATTGTGGGAACAGCTTTCGCGGTCTACCTGACCTGGTCGATCTGACCCACTCTGCCGCTTACCGCGCTTCCCCCGTGCCCCGGATGGACGGGGCGCCTTCCCGCAACATTTTCTCCGTGAACGCTCGATCCAGAAAGGGGTCGCTGGTTTCGCGCCGCCATTTCACGAGAGCTTGCGCCAGACGCTTCCGGACAGCGGAGAATTCCGGCTTGCCCGCCAGATTGTCGAATTCAATCGGGTCCGAGGCAAGATCGTACAACTCGAATTCCGGCGGGTCGGCAAACGTGTCGAACGCGCGGCGGATCGGCGTCCTCTCGTAGCGGCTTTCGCGGGAAATCTGAAACGCGAAATCGCCGTCAATGCCTGTCGACGGGCGGGCGCGGCCCGCCAGCAGGTTGTGGATCAGCTTGTAGCGCGAATCACGGATCGCGCGGCGGGGATAGAACGGCCTTGCTCCGTGGAAATGGAATTCGGCGGCGAGATAATCCCGCCAGCGGCGTCCCTGGATCGCAGCGCGAAGAGACGCACCGTGCAGCGGCTGCGGCGCCTCGAGGCCGGCGGCATCGAGAATCGTCGGCAGGATGTCCACCGTCGAGACAAACCGCTTGCTCGCAACACCCGGACTTGTCACGCCGGGCCACCGGAGCAAGAACGGAATCCGCAGGCCCGATTCGTACACCGTTGTCTTTCCGCGCGCAAAGGGCGGGCCGTGGTCACCGCAAAAGAGGACGACCGTATTGCCGGCCTGCCCCGAGTCCTCCAAAGCCTTCATCAGGAGTCCGACTCCGGTGTCGAGCCGGGCGACCGCGTTCAGGTAATTGGCGGTGCGCTCGCGCTGCGCCGGTGAGTCCACCTGCTGGAAATCGAACAGAGTCGCTGGACCAGGTGGAATCGGCTTCTCCGGAATTCCGTCCACATCCGGCGGGAAATACCAGCCGCCCGGCTTGCTTTCGTCGCGGAACGCGTGAGGATCCGAGTAATTCACCATGAGGAAAAACGGCTGGCTGCCGGCAGCACGGATGAAGTCAGCGGCACGTGGCGCCACGGTGCGGACGCGCCGCGTGGAGGCGTTGTCCGTGTCCCGCAAATCCCACGGAAAACTCGATTCCGGCTCGACATGCAGTTTGCCGAGGATGCCCGTTCGATAACCGGCGTCCTTCAGCAGTGCGGGAATCGTTCGGCTCCGCAGGTTCTCGTGCAACGCAAAACCCGTGTTGGCAAGGCCGTATTGGCCATTCGTGTGCGGAAATAGACCGGGTGTGGCTACTTTACGACGACGGTCCAACGGCCAGGAGGATAGAGCCGCCGTTGGTCTTGGATGATGCGGAAAGTCCAGTAAGAGTCGAAGTCGCCGCTGAGGTAGATGGCTCGCAGTTTGACGATGGCTTCGGCCAT
>JACQDF010000131.1 GCA_016201205.1 Acidobacteriota bacterium | reverse complement strand
TGCGCCCGGTCGGGGACGACATTGGGTGCGCGGCCGCCGGAGATCGTGCCGATGTTGAGCGTGCCCGGACCGAGAACAGGATCCACGGGCAGCGGCATCCGGCGCAGATCCGCGAGGATGTCGAGCAGCTTGTCGATGGCTGATTCACCCAGCTCGGGGTAGGCGGAATGGGCCATGCGTCCGCTGGTTTCGATCTCCAGCCGAAGCGCTCCTTTGGACCCGAGCGCGAGCTGGTTTTCGGTAGGCTCGCCGTTGATGAGGTAGCGCGAGCCGCGCGGATTTTTGGCGGCGAAATAGGCGCCGGCGCTGTTGCGCTCCTCGCCTACGACGAACAGCAGGGCGAGGTTTCGGACGCCTTCCTCGAGCAGCCTCTCGACCGCCTGGATCATGCTGGCGATGATGCCTTTGGTGTCGCAGGCGCCGCGGCCCCAGATGAACTCAGCGTCTTCACTCGACGGATAGAAGGGCGGCACCGTGTCCATGTGCGTCGACAAGGTGACCACGGGTTCGCCAAAGCAGGCAAAGACGTTGCGGCGATCGGGCTCGACTTCGCATAATTCGAGCCGGCCGCGGTGACGCCGGCAAAGCTGGTCGAGCAGCTTCGCCAGATGATTGCCGATGGCAAGCTCATTGCCTGTGATGGACTCGATGTCGATCAGCGCCCGTGTAAGTGCAAAAACGTCCATAAGTGCGAAACCCTTTGGGAACCGGGACAAGGAGGCGGGAGAAGAGAAACTGCGGCGAGTATCTGCTTCCCGATAGCGCTCCACCCGATTCGCATCGGATGACAGTGGGCAGGATTTAGCCTGCACCCCCAACCGCCCTCAGTGTCGCTGCCACTGGCGGTTTCGGCGGTCCAGCTTGCCAGCCCCTTTGGCCGCGCCTCCGGAGCGACCCGGAACTGCGCGCGCGGTTACTGATGGCTGCCGCGCCTCTACCAAGAAAAGATCAGCGTAGCGAAACGGGCGCGGGGAAGTCAACTCTCACGCGGCTAACGCGAGCACGCTCTGCAAGAGCACATTCGCGCCGCGCATACAGTCCTCCCAGCTCGTCACTTCCTGCGGCGAGTGGCTGATACCGCCAACACTCGGCACGAAAATCATCCCCATGGGTCCCACCGTTGCCATTACCTGTGCATCATGCACAGCTCCGCTCGGCAGGCTCCTGTGGGAAAGCTGCAATTGTGCCGCTGCACGCTGAATCACGGCTTTCACTTCGGAGCTGGCCAATGCGGGCTCTGCGTGTTGAGTCTGTGTCAGTACGATTTGCGTCTTCGTTTGGGCGCCAATTGCCGCAGCACGCGCCCGGATAGCCTCTCCCAACCGCCGCAACTTCTCCGTGGATAGATCCCGCAGATCAATGCTGAGCCGTACTCGACCGGGAACAACGTTCGAGGCATTCGGCTCTACATCGAGGTGACCCACGGTTCCCACTTGCGGGCCAGGCTGTTGCGTCACGACCTCCCGCACAGCGAGCGTGAGCTGGGCGGCTGCAAGCAATGCATCCTGACGATCGGCCATGGGAGTGGTGCCTGCGTGATTCGCCATGCCGGTGATTACGGCATCGTAGTGATCCAGCGCCACGATACCTTCGACGATGCCGATGCTGGTTCCTTCCTTATCCAGCGTGCCACCCTGTTCGATATGCAGTTCCAGGTAGGCGTGAAAGGCTCCGCTGCGCAACTGGGTCTCGTCCAGGCGAGCCGGATCGCCGCCGATACGGCGCATGCTCTCCGAAAGCGTAAGTCCTCGTGAGACGCCTTCCAGTTCGCCGGGGCGCAATTTGCCTGCGGCCGCGCGGCTGCCGTTGAGTGTATTACCGTTGAACGTGGCTTCTTCGCAGCTCCAAACGACGGCCTCAAGCGGACGGCGCGTGACGATGCCATTCTCGCCCAATACTCGCAGGACTTCGATTGCGGCCAGGGAGCCAAGGTCCCCGTCAAAGTTGCCGCCATTCGGAACCGAATCGATATGGGACCCGAACAAGACGGGGGAAAGAGCGGCATTCGTGCCGGGTTTCCGGACAAAGATATTTCCCGCCGCGTCGATCCGGGCCTTGAGACGCGCCGCCTCCACCAGGCTCAGCACGTATTTGCGCCCGGCGATGTCGGCATCGGAGTAGCCGATGCGGCTGACGCCATCCGAGAAGCTGCCGCCGGAGGGACGCCCGTGCGCACTGAGAGACTCAATCTGCTGACGCAGGCGCGCGGCGCGGATCTCCAGTTGCGGACCCGCGCGCGCCGCATGCGACACCGCGAGCAGCGGCATACTCGTCAGGAGTTCGCGTCGTGTCATACCCCGCGCCTTAGTAAATCACTTCAGCTTCCTAACCGGTATCGATTGTACATCCAAGCGCCTCCGTTGGAGCCGTTTCTCTTCATGCTTTCCATCCCGAGCGACTCTGGCCGCCCAAGAAGGGACCAGTTCTGCCTCCTCCGGCTGCGGAAAAACCAGAAGTGCCTCATTGCGAGCGATTTCTCAATAGCACAGGACGCCTTCAAGCACGATCACTGCCCGGCCGCCAATGGACACTCGCCGGCCGCGGTCTTCGCAAACCAGGTCGCCTCCGCGCGCCGATACCTGCCGCGCCTGGAGCTTCGTTTTGCCCAGGCGCCTGCTCCAATAGGGAATCAATGTGCAGTGCGCCGAGCCAGTCACCGGATCTTCCGGCACGCCCTTGGCCGGTGCGAAAAAACGCGAGACAAAATCCGCACTGCGTCCCGGCGCAGTGACAATGACTGCGAACTTGTCGATGTGCATCAGACGCGACATGTCCGGCTTCAGTGCGCGCACTTCCTCTTCGCTCGAATACACCACGAAGTAGTCACGCGCCGCGAGTATCTCCGCCGGCGCGCCCCCCAGGGCCGCCGCCAGACCATTCTGCGGCTGGCAGGGCGCGGGCGGCAGGGATGGAAAATCCAGCTTCAACAAATCGCCGTCGCGCGTCACCGAAAGCCGCCCGCCGCGCGTCTGGAAATCGACGCGATCCAGCGTA
>JACQDF010000130.1 GCA_016201205.1 Acidobacteriota bacterium | reverse complement strand
TGGAACCTGCTGTCGCTTGGCCACCGCCATGCAACGCCCGCCGATTGCCGCTATACTCCAGCACAGGAGATGGCTCTCCAAGGGCGGTAGCGATGTACGTGCTGCGATGTCAATTGATCGCTCCGGTTTCGATTCGTGATGCGTTCGCCCTGTTCGAGGATCCCCGGAACCTGGTGAGAATTACTCCGCCGTGGCTGGGCTTAAGGATCACGACGCCGGAGCCGTTGGTGATGAAAGCGGGCGCTGAGATCGAGTATCAACTGCGGTGGCGCGGCCTGCCGCTCGGATGGAAGTCGCTCATCACGGAGTATGAGCCTCCGTTCTATTTCACCGATGAGCAGATCAGCGGCCCCTGCCGATTCTGGCGCCACCACCACAGCCTGCATCCGACTCCGGAAGGCGCCCTGATCACCGACGAAGTCCAGTACGCGCTCCCACTGGGCTGGCTGGGCCGGCTGGTTCACAAGTTTGTCGTCGCCGACCAGCTCAAGATCATTTTCCGATACCGGCAGGAACAGATGAACGAGATCCTCTGCGCCGGCAGAGCCCGGTGGACCGAGCCGGCAATTACGGAGATACGACCTCAAAGTCCGCCTTCAGGAACTGCCAATCCGGGAACTCGTACGCACGAAGTTTCGTCGTCGCCTCGGCGCTGAGGTCTTTACTCTCGTGGGCCGACAGACCCGGCACTTTCACCGTAAACGTGCTGATCGGCTCTTGTTGCGGCCTGGCATCGACGGGCCGGAGATTCACGCGAAGCTGTATGTCCGGAAGCTCCGCCGTTGAGTGATTGATGATCACCAGGCGGACTTGCAGCCTATGCCGGGCATCTTCGGTGATGCGAAGGCCGCCTATCTCGAGGTGCTTCCCAAAAGGATGAGCGTGCCCGGCGCCTTTCATCGCTTCGGGCTGCATCAACCTGGCGCCAGGTCTGGTTTCTGCTTGTCCGGCCTGTTGCAAGGAGCGCTGAAAGAACCGGATGCCCGCCCAGCCAGCGGCGATCAGGACCAGCGCAACCACAAAGACAACCGCCCAATTCGGCAACCCCTGCTTGGGCGGGGGGACAAGATAGGTCTGCTGAGGCGGAGGCGCGGCGGCCGCCGGAGGGGCAGGAGCAGCCGGCGCCGGCGCCGCCGGAGGGGCTGCGACCGGCGCAGCGGCCTGAGCCTTGGCGCAGCGCGGACACTCGTTTTCCGACGGCGGCACTTCGGCGCCGCACTTTGGACAAATCCAGGTGAACATGACTTGCTACCATCTTGACACATGCGGATTTTCCGGAAAGCGGCGGTGACGCCGCGGCGGCTGGGCATCCTGCCCGGCGCCTTCCACCCGCCGACGAAAGCGCACCTGGCTCTGGCGCAGGCGGCGCTGGATCAATCGGAAGCCGAAGAGGTTCTCTTTGTATTGCCCGCCGTCTTGCCGCACAAACACTACGACGGGCTTCCCATCGAGAAACGGCTCGAGATGCTCGAGCCGGCAACCGAACACGAGCTGCGTTTTTCCGTCGCGATCAGTGAAGGCGGCTTGTTCCTGCAGATTGCCCGCGAGTGCCGGGCGGAGTATGGAGAGGGCGTTGCCTTGCGCTTCTTGTGCGGGCGCGATGCGGCTGAGCGCATCTTTAGCTGGGACTACGGAGATCTGCCTGCCATCGGGAAGCAGTTAGAGGAGTACCAGTTGCTGGTCGCCCCGCGGCGAGGGGAGTATCGGCCGCCTTTCGAGCTGTCCAAGGCGATTGCGCGGATTGCGCTGGCCGAGGTCTTCGACGAGGTCTCCTCCCGCGAGGTGCGCGCGATGATTGCACTCGGGCAGCCGTGGGAGCATCTGGTGCCGGATAGGATTGTGGACCAGGTGCGCGAGACGTACGCCGGCCACGATGCGAGCCTGCGCACGCACTAATCGTGCAGATTCGCGTCCAGGAAAGCCCGGAGCCGGTGGCTGCGGCTGGGATGGCGCAGTTTGCGCAGCGCCTTGGCTTCGATCTGCCGGATGCGCTCCCGCGTCACCGCGAAGTGCTGGCCAACTTCCTCGAGCGTATGCTCACTGCCATCCTGCAAGCCGAACCGCATCTTGATGATCTTCTCCTCGCGCGGGCTCAGCGTCTTGAGCACCTCGGCAGTCTGCTCGCGCAGGTTGAGATTGATCACCGCCTCCGAAGGAGAGACCACCCGGCGGTCGATAATGAAATCGCCCAAATGGGATTCCTCCTCCTCGCCCACCGGCGTTTCCAGTGAAATCGGCTCCTGGGCGATCCGCAGCACTTTGCGGACTTTGCCCACCGGCAGCTCGAGCCGGCGGGCGAGCTCCTCGGTGGTCGGCTCGCGGCCCAGCTCCTGCTGGAGAAGACGCTGCGTTCGCACCAGTTTGTTGATCGTTTCGATCATGTGGACCGGAATGCGGATGGTGCGCGCCTGGTCCGCGATGGCGCGTGTGATCGCCTGGCGAACCCACCAGGTGGCATAGGTGGAGAACTTGTATCCGCGCTGGTAATCGAACTTATCGACCGCCTTCATCAGGCCGATGTTGCCCTCCTGGATCAGGTCCAGGAATTGCAGTCCGCGGTTGGTGTAGCGCTTGGCGATGGAAACCACCAGCCGCAGGTTCGCTTCGATGAGCTGCTTCTTGGCGGTTTCGGCTTCGATCTCGCCCCTCTCGACGATCTGGAGCGTGCGGCGCAGCTCGGTGGCGGTAGCGCCGAAACCCTCCTCGAGTTGCGCGATGCGCTGGAGCGCCGCCCGCAGCTCTTTGCGCGGCTCTTTGGAGGCTTGTTCGGCCGAGTCCTCGATCTTGCGCTGCAGCCGGGCCACTTCTCTCTCGATCGGCCTGAAGTCTTCGACCGCGCGGCGCAGCTTCCCCGCAAACTGGCGGTAAACGGGGCTGGCAAAGGCAACCGCGCGGATCATGCGTGAGATCTTCACCACGATGCGGGCCACCTGCCAGCGCAGTTTGCGATGCTGCTTGGGTTTCATGCCGCGCGAGAAGGACTGCATCCGCTGCCTGATCTGTTGCGCCAGTTTGCTCAGCCGCTCGATCTCGGCGATGGCGCCGAGCAGATCGCGCGCCTGCGCCTCGATCGCTTCGTCGCTCACCATCATGTCCGCCTGAACCAGCAGATCGCGCACCGAGGCGGCGTCGCGGCGCAGCTCATTGGCGAGCTCGGTCAGCTCGCGGATGATCAGCGGCGAGCGCGAGAGCGATCTGCCCACGCTGCGCTGGCCGTGCTCGATACGCTTGGCCAGTTCGATTTCGCCCTCCCGCGTGAGCAGCGGCACCGTTCCCATCTCGCGCAGGTACATGCGCACCGGATCGTTCGTCTTATCGCTGAAGTCCTGCGCCAGCTCGATGTCGGAAAAATCTTCAGCTTCTTCCAGCTTCTTCTCGAAATCGAGCTTGGGCTCCTCGAGGATTTCCACGCCGGCCGAATCGAGCTCGGCAAGGAAATCCTCGATCTCCGCTCCCCCGCCCATGTCATCCGGCAGCAGCTCATTGACTTCGTCGTAAAGCACAAAGCCCTTTTCCTTTCCCATCTGCATGAGCTGCTTCAGGCGACTGAATTTGTCATCCGGTGCCAAGGATGTCCCGTTTCCGACTCGCGCGAGAGCTTGAATCGATCACATTTTACAACACCGGTCCTCACCGACGCCCGCCGCGGGACCGCTCGCTTACGCTCGCGGCTCAGTAACTCTCGCCGGATCAGTGTAACCGTTGCCGAGCCGCGACCGTTAGGGAGCGGATTGCACGACGCCCGCCGCCAACCGGAAGTTTGGTGGAGGCAGCCGGGCGGTGGACTCGTCCCGCCGCTAGGGTGGCGGCTCGGCGGAGGCGGAGCTTCGCTGCAAGCGATCCAATTCCTCCACCAGGCGCAATGCCGACTGAAAATCACCGCGTTGTTGAGCCTCTTTGATGCCTTGCCGCAGCCTCGAGATGCGCGCGTCCCGCTCCCCTGTCTGGATGGTTCTTAAACAGGACAGAACATTGCTCCGAGCCGCTTCGATACTGCCGGTCTGATGAATCTCATCGGCAAAAACGATCGCCGACAGTAGGGCGCGGTCGTTTTCTTCCAGTCTCCCCTCCAGTTCCGAATAGGTAAAATCCGGCTGCACGCGGAACAGGCTCAGCATCGTCTCAACCAGGCCTCGCGAGCGAAATTGCTCAAGTCCCTGCACTCCTTCGAGTTGCGGAAACACCTCGGCGCGCAATGGCGGGAACATCAGCAGCGTCGAGACCAGGATCATCTCCACCGGGCGCAGCGGCGGCGGCACATAGCGAACCGTCTGCTCCCGCCGGTCCAGAGCCGCTTTCCTGAACTGATCCAGCACCAGCCCGCGCTCCACGGCCAGGTATGCGGCCACATCATCGGCCACGGCCGCACGCTCGATCTTGTCCGGAATCCGCTGGATGGCGGGCAGCAGGAATTGCAGCGCCCGCACGCGCCCTTCCGCCGTGCGGCTGTCGAATCTCCGGCGCGCCTGGTCGGCCAGCCAGAAGTAATAATTCGGCGCCCGCTCGAGCAGGCTCAAATACATTTCCGGCCCAAATTGTTTGACATATTCGTCCGGGTCCAACTCCCGATCCAGCTCCAGAATCCGCACCCGGGTATTCTCGTGGAGCAGAACCTCGAGAGACCGCTCGGCGCCGCGCACGCCGCCCGCATCGGGATCAAAGTTCACCGTTACCTGGTCGGCGAAGCGCTTCATGAGCTTCACCTGCCCTGGGGTGAGCGCCGTGCCGCAGCTTGCCACCACTTCGCGAATCCCAGCCGCCGAGAGGCCGATCACGTCCATGTAGCCCTCCACCAGCACGAAGCGTCCTTGCTTGCGTGCGGGCTCTTTGGCCCGGTTCAGGTTGTAGAGCAATTGGCTCTTCTTATAGACAGGGGTTTCCGGGGAGTTGAGATACTTGGGTTCGTCGTCTTTGGCCAGGGCGCGGCCGGCAAATCCGGCCACCTTGCCCGATTCATTGTGGATGGGGAAGATCAAACGGCCCCGGAAGCGATCGTAATAGCCGCTCCCATCCTGGCGCTTCATGACCAAACCCGATTGCTCGATCTGCTCGGCGGGGAAGCCTTCCTTCAGCAACGCTTGCGTCAGCAGAGATCCGCCCCGCTCGGCGAGTCCAAGCCCGAACTCTTCGGTTGATTCCGGCGAGACGCCCCGCTCGGCCAGATAGCGGCGCGTGTCGGCGCCTTGCGGACCCGCCAGCAGCGAGCGAAAATGCCGCAAAGCGATTTCGTTCATGCGGTGGATCGCCTCGCGCAGTCGGCTTTCCCGGTCCGCGAACTCGCTCCGCTTGGGCATCGGGATGCCAAACCGCTCGGCCAGCAGCTTCACCGCTTCGAAGAACGTCACCTGCTCGATCTCCATCACGAACTTGAAGACGTCGCCGCTGGCGTTGCAGCCGAAGCATTTGTAGATTTGCAACGACGCGTGCACGGAGAAGGACGGTGTTTTCTCGGTGTGGAACGGGCACAGGCCCATGTAGCGCGGGCCAGAGCCGGAGCGTTTCAGCCGGACACGCTCGCCGATCACGTCCACGATGTCGATGGAGGATTTCAACTGCTGTGCGAAGTCCATCTGGAGTCCGAACCCCCGGTCCTGGGGCGAGCGCCGGTCCTGGGGCGAGCGCCGGTCCTGGGGCGAGCCCCGGTCCTGGGGCGAGCGCCAGCCTCGCCCTGACGGCCGCGGCTCAGCCGGTTGCTAAATCGGATTGTAGCTTGATCGCGCGGTGTGCTGTACAATCACAGACCAGTGAAACGGACCACATTCTTCCTCACTACAGTTTTGTTGCTGGCCACGCTCGCCCGGCTGCGCTCGACCGGAGCGCAAGACCGGCCTGCCGGCAGTGATTATCTCTCCCCGGAACTCCGCCAGGCCGTGGAACGGCTCAAGCGGGAAGCCGCGGTGCAGCCTACCGACACGAGCAATGCTGTCGAGCGCGGCAAGATCCTGTGGGACTGGATCAACGCCTATTCGCTCACCGGCGGCCCCGTGCCGGTCAACGCCACTCAGCAGCTTGCGGCGGTTTTCGCCCTCGACGCCGGAGAGCGCGAGAACCTGCCGCCCTCCCAGGGGCAATCGCTTCCCAAGGCCATCGATGCTCTCATCTACGAATTCCGCATCAAAGATGAGAAGCCTGCCGCCTTGCCCGCCGTGAGTCTTTCGACACGCGGCCCGCTGCCGGCTTCCAGTTACCAGACCATCCAGCAGACGATCACGGTCGGCGACATGCCGTTCCAGCACGGCGCAGTCATTCTGATCGGCAAGCAGATCATGTCGGATTCGAGCATCTTCCAGAACCGCGAGCCGAAGGCGGACAACTATCTCTCGGTCCGCACCTCGAGGCCCGGCGCCCGCTTCACCCCAATCTCGGCGCCGCTGAGCGGGATGCATGGCGGCTTCCGCGGCACGGCGGACATGCCTGCGTTCCGCCTGGAAGGAACGCTGAGCAAAGCCGACACCGTCACCATCACCTATGGCGACCGCGTGTTCGGGTCGCGCGGCATGCGCCTGCAAACCTTCGCCAACGACCGCGTGCTGCTGCCCGTCTATGTCGATCCGGAAGCGAACGGGATCTTCCTGACCCCGGTGTGGCCCGGCTTCGCCGTCGAGGGCAACCAGGCTTCGGCTGTCCGATTGATCGCCCCCTCGGTTGTCAAGACCGGCGAGGCTTTCGAGCTCGCCATCCGCGCTGAAGATAACCTCTGGAACCGGGCCAGGGGACAGTTGCCCGCTTCGACGCTGACCCTCAACGGCAATCCGCTGCGGGAGTTGCCGGCCCGCTCGGATGCGGTCACCGTAATTCGTGATCTGAAAATCGACCGGCCAGGCACATACCGCATCCGCATGCAATCGACCGGCGGCACACTCAGCGGAGAGAGCAATCCCATCTGGGTCGAAGACAGTCCCTCGCGGCGGATCTATTGGGGCGAAACGCACGCTCACTCGGGAATGGCGGAAGGCCAGGGCTCGATCGACGGCTTCTATCGCTACGGCCGAGATGACGCCCGGCTCGATTTCCTGGGCTTATCCGAGCACGACATCTGGCTTGATGACAACGAGTGGCGCCAGATGCAGGAAGCCGTGCGCCGCTATACCGAGCCGGGGCGTTTCATCGCCTTCCTGGGCTACGAATGGACCGCCCAGCGAACCAGCGGCGGCCACCATAACGTGTTCTTTCGCGATCCGGACAAGAAGCGCGTTCCGGTCGCCAAAGCCTGGACGCTCTCGCTGCTCTACCAGGGTCTGCGTTCGATCTACAGTCCCCGCGATGTGCTCATCATCCCCCATGCGCATCAGGCCGGCGACTGGCGGCGCAATGACCCCGACCTCGAGCGGCTGGTCGAGATCATGTCCATGCACGGCACCTTCGAGTGGTTTGGGAATTATTACTTGAAGCGCGGCTACGACACCGGCTTTGTCGCCGCTTCCGATGATCACCGCACGCGCCCTGGGTTGAGCGGCGCCGGCAATTCGCCCACGCTCGCGCAATTCGGCGGCCTGGTGGCTGTCTCAGCGGCGGAAAAAACCGCCCCCGCGATCTTTGACGCGCTGCGTGATCGCGCTACCTGCGCGGTCACCTCCGCCGATCGCATTCTGCTCGATGTGAACCTGAACTCGACGCGTCCTGGACGGCGCGCCGCTTTCAACCGGGACCGGCGCATGCAGGTGCGAGTTTCCGGCACCGCACCGCTGGACCGCATGGACATCATCCGGAACGGAGACATTGTCCATACGCGCCGCTTCGCTTCCTCGGCGCTGGCGTCCAACTCGAGGGTCGAGATCAGCTTCGAGTCGGACTCGGAACCCTATATCCGCGACAACCCGCGCGGTTATCGCACTTGGCGCGGCACGCTGGAATTGGTGGGCGGGCGCATCGTCCGTGTGCATGCCAACTTCGACAACCGCCATTCCGAGTTCGCTCGCATAGATGCCCAAAACCCGAACTTGATTCAGTTCTCCACCGCCACTCGCGGCCGCGCCGACATCCTCGAGTTGGACATGGAAGGCGTTTCCGCTTCCAGCGAGATCCGTCTGGAACTGCTGGAAACCATCGAGTCCGGCGTCAGCCCGCCCAGCGTCCGCCCAATGGCAACGATTCCGGCCAGCTCCATCAAGCTGCCGTTTTCCCAGCTTCGCGAAGGCCTGCTAATCGAGCAAATCCCGCTCGGGCTGCATACCGATAGCGTCTCGATGCAGGTTGTGGGTGCGGATACGCCCATGGATGCCGCTTTTGAATGGGTGGAGCAAGGCCAGACACGGCCTGGCGATTATTACTACGTGCGGGTTCGCCAGCGGAATGGCGCCAGGGCATGGTCCTCGCCGATTTGGGTGGGTGGAGAACCTGCACGTTAAACTTTCGATTCAGTTTGTAACTGACTGATTACAATATACTTGCATTCTAATAGCGGATCGCCGTAGCTGACGGAATTTGGAGCCTGTGTAATACTAAAAAGTAGAAACCCTTTGCACAGGTTATGACGCAGATCAGCGAGGCGGTTGCCCGCTACCACAGAATCCTCGAAGGAGACGCCTGCAAGGATTTGGCGTGGGCGGAAGCGTTGCGCCAAAAAATGCAGGAAAGCGGGCTGGTGGTGTCCGGCCGGCCGGTCTGTCCGGTGCTGCGCCCGCATTTTCTCTCCTCGCGCCAATATGCATCGCTGGTGAAGTCGTCTGAGATCCTGATCTCGGCGATTGACCGCGTGAAGCAGATGGCGCTGTCGATGCCTGCTCTGCAAAGCAGGATGGAGTTGTTGCCAGCCGAGAAGATGCTGGCGTCGATCGATCCGGGCTACTCGTATCTTTCGGTGGCATCGCTTCTGGAAACGTACGTGAACAATGGATCGCTGCGCTTCATGGAGTTCGTGGCCGATGCCCCCATGGGTGTGGCGTACGGGGAAGTTCTGGCGAATCTGTTTCTGGAAACGGCGCCCATCAGAGAATTCAAGAAGAGGTACTTGCTGCTGAAGCTGCCCGGGGTGAAAGCGCTTCTCCAGGGATTGCTGAAGGCGTATAAGGACTTCGGCGGGAAGAAAGCTCCGAACATCGCCATCCTCGAGATGAAGCAGCCGTTCCAGAGCATCGAATCTGCCGAGTATCACCTTCTGGCGCAGTCCTTTCGCAAGCTGGGGTATCCGGCGGAAGTGGTGAATCTGGATCAGGTGGAATACAAGAACGGCGTGCTGCGTCGCGGCGACTTCGCGATTGACCTGGTCTACCGCTGCGTGAAGGTGCAGGAATTCCTGGTCCGCTATGATCTCACGCATCCGCTGGTGCGTGCCTACCGGGATCATGCGATCTGCATGGTGAACAGCTTTCGCGCGGAGCTGGCGCGCAAGAAGGCGATCTTCGATCTGCTGACCGACGACTCGATTAACCAGAGGTTTCCGGCGGCCGAGCGCAAGGTGATTCGCGACTCCATTCCTTGGACACGGGTGGTGAGCACCTCGACCACGCTGTATCAAGACAAGAAAGTGGACCTGGTCAATTTCATTCAGAAGAACCGGCAGACACTGGTGCTGCGGCCCAACGACGATGCCGCTGACCAGCATGAATACCGTGGATGGGAAACCGATGAGGCGGGCTGGGGGCGGGCGGTGCGGACGGCCCTCAGGAATCCATACGTCGTGCAGGAGCGAAGCGAGCCGGTGGTGGCCACGTTCCCGGTCCGGCAGTGGAGCACGGTGGAAATGAAGCCGCTGCGGGTGGACGTGCATCCGCACACTCTGCTCGGCAAGGTGCAGGGCTGCTCGAGTTGGCTGGCGTCGGTGGAATCTTCGCGTTTCTCGACACTTTCCGGGGTGACGCCGACGTTCGTCATCGAAGCGAAGTAACGGCTTGCTTGCGCAGGTCCTGAAAATAGCGGCACAGCGTTTCCGCTGACGGCCGCCTGGTGATGAGGGAAACGGCGACCAGCACGAGCGCCGAGCCGAGGGTCATCGGCACTACGGGCAGCAGCCCGAGAACGGCCGTCCCGTTCGCCGTCCGCGACACCAGATCCCATCCTCCCCATCTCCAGACCGCAACCGGGGCTCCGGCAGCCGCCGGCGCCAGCGCCTGGAAGATGGCGACTCCAATCACGCTGGCGGCGGTCCAGACGGTGGCTGCCAGCGCTCCCCACTTTGTGCTCCGCTTCCAGAACAAGGCGGCAAACAACAGCGGCGACAAAGCCGAGTAGCCTGAAAAGGCGTACTGGACGGCGAGATCAAAGATGCTGGCCGGAGTACCCAGAGCAACCAGATATGCGACCACCGTCAGAAGGATGACAAACAGGCGCCCGGTGTGCACCTGCACCGATTCTCCAAACCGCTCCTTGCCTCCATAGAAAGCGAACACATCCTCGGTAAACATGGTGGAGAGAGCGAGAATCTGGGAATCGCTGGCCATCACGGCGGCCATGATGCCCGCGCCGAGCAGCCCCGCCAGCCATAGCGGCGCATACTTGTCGAGCAGGAGCAGGACGACGTCATCGGCCGCCATTTTCGCGCGCAGCTCAGCGCGCTGCTGAGCGGTGAGCGATGCACCTTCCCGTCGAAGCTCGCTGCGGGCCTCGATCTTCTCGCGAATCTTCACGACATCAGTGGCCCGGTTGGCGGCAACGCCCAGGAATACGCACGGCAGCCAGATCGCCAGGATGCAAAGCGGGTATAACACCACTGTGCGTTTGAACTGATTCATGTGCCGCGCTGTCAGACAGAAGATGGCGATGTGGGGGAAGGCGATCGAGGAGAGCGGAATGAAGGTGTAGCTCAGGAAAAAGAGGGGCGGCACCCGCTCGCGTGTGAGCAGGGAAGCCGTCGCCGGCGAGGCCAGCAGATCCTGGATCGCTTTTTCAAAGCCACCCATGCCGGAGCCGATCAGCAGCAGAGCAGCGGCGCCGAAGCAAAGAAACAGGATCGTCTGAAACGTGTTCACCCAGGCGGTGCCGCGCATGCCGCCGAAAAAGACGTAGCTCATCACCGTCAGCGCGACCACGGCCCCGCCCAGCCAGTACGGAACCACGCCGCCGCTCACGGCTTCGAGCACCGTGCCGCCGCCCATCACACCGATAATGATGTAAGGCACCAGCAGAGCCGCCTGCACGGCAAAGATCACTGTGCCGATGTGCGCGCAATCCCACCGGTCGCGGAACATTTGCACCGGCGTCATGAATCCGTGTTTCTTGCCCAGCGCCCAGATGCGCGTTCCGATCACAAACAGCGTCAGCGGGATGATCAGCGCCGAGGAGGACGCCATCAGCCCGTAGGTCACTATTCCGTTATGAAAGGCGTGTCCGGAGGAGCCCAGGATGGTGAACGCCGTCATATTGGTCCCGAACAGAGAAAGCAGAAACACGAAGGGGCCCAGGGACCGGCTGGCCAGAAAATAATCCTCGGCGCCGCTCGGGTGCGGACGCCGGAATGCAAAGATCCCGATGTAAAGGACCACACCGAGGTAGACAAAGACGAAGAGGGCCGGAATCATGCGTCAGTTGCTGGAATCGACTTCCCTTTCGAGTTCGCCAGGCCAGGCCAGCTTGACGAGCAGGAACATCAGCAGCGAGATGCCGAGGCTGTACAGAGCGTGGTAGGTGAGACCCACGGGGAGGAATCCGAAGGCGAGCGGATGCGCCGTGCGCCAGAACCAGAAATCCTGGTGCAGCGTCCAGTACACCGCGACCGCGAGTGTCAGCGCGAAGCCCTTCATCAAAGCTAGTGTAGAACAGAAGCGGGCCCGATCAGGACGCCAGCGGCCGCGGGCGGCCGTGTGGCGAGTGAGTATCCAAGGACGGCTCCCACTCTCCCCAAGTAGTCGAGGAATGGGCGGCCATCGCCCTTTGCTCTCCGGTTTGCACAACCTCGAGGAGCATGCGGCATCTCACGTTGCGGCACACGCGGCTGCGACGGCGGTCCGTCGAAGATGGAGAAATCCATCCCGCGGATTCCAGTGAGTTGCATATTCGGCGTCGCCAGCCAGAACCGGTCGTCCCAGAACCGGCTGCCCAGCCGGGCGATATGCCTGGAAAACTCCTGTTTCTCACTTTGGGACCAAGGCGCCGGATGAAACGGCCTGTTGTTGAAGTCATGCACCGTCGGCTTTCGGCCTCAATGAGGGAGGCGTGAATCGCGCGGGACTGGTTGGCTGTGGTGCTGCGCGTAAGGGCGCGGGTTGTCCCGCGTGGCGGGTATATCCACACTGACCTGATGGTCGACCGTGTCTGCATGGAAATGCGCATCGTGGAGTGCATCGTGTCCCGGCCCGATAATGTGGCCAAAAAAGCGAGAGAGCACAGCGACAAACTCCCGCATCATGCCGGCCCGGGTCCGGCCGTTGCTGAGCGGGCGGGTGTCGAACCAATCGGAGTGATGAGTGTCGAAGTTCGGTTGTCCCGGCTCGATCATCAGGCCGCGGCGGAGATGGAGATCGGCGCCAAGCACACGGAAGCCCAGAATATCCCATGACTTTCCCTGGGAGTGGTACCCTGCGTGTGGTCCCATCGGCGGGCGATTGAATCCGGAGGAATACACGGCCTCGATGCCAAGCTCCGCGCGCGCCGCCTCGAGAAAGCGGACCACGGCCACGGCCAGCACGGGATCCACCGGGCCGTTGTCCATGGCCCCGCCGGGTCCCCTGAACTGCACCCTGACGCCGGTCTGCTGGAAGTTGACTGTGACCGCTTCGGGGTTGTCCAGACGCTCGGGCGGGTCATCGAGGAGCATGTCACGGTTGAGTTGTGCTTGTTCGGAGACATTCCTGAGCTGCACACCGTTTCTGGCGGCGGCGGTGCGCAAGGCGCTGCGCTCCCGATTCAACTGGGCCAGGAGGTGTTGCACCAGGGATTGCATTCTGTTGAGCGTGGCTCTGGGGTCGCCTGCGGCGGCGCCGTCAAGAGTATTGATCAGGCTCTCGATGGTGGCGAGCATGTGCGTTCGAGAGGCCTCCGAGGCGGGGTCGGAACGTCTGTGGGCCTGATTTCGGGCTTGTCTCGATTGCTGAAGCAAGTGGCGGAGCCTCCCGATTTGAGTTCGCCGGTCCCGTGCCTGGCCGATGCTCGAGATGATCTCATTGATCTGGAGGAGCAGCCCGGTTTGGTGGCGGACGAATTCCTCGATCTGGCGCTCCTGCGCAGGCAGATCAGCGGCAGCCTGTTCACGGGCCTCTCGTGCCCGGGGCCGGTTGCTCCATTCATGCCAAACCAGGGGGCTGTTGCGAACACGGAAGCCGGCTCCTTCAAGCCAGGCAATGGCCAGCTCAACAGTAAGATTCGTCGGTTCGAACGCCATGTTTCCTCCTCGATGGACTCGAGCCTTTGCGGCCTCATCCAGGAAAGCGTAAACGGTGTTCGTAACACCGCAGAGCGCGGGCAGAATCACCGCATTCTTCTGTCTACCTCCGCGACGCCGGGCCCGGCAGGAGGCCAATTGGAATGGCCAGCGCAGGTGCACCGGCAGCGAGTCGCGCGTGGGAAGACACGGGAATGTCGAGCGCCTTTCGGATCGCCGCCTGAACCTGGGGCAGAGTGTTGATGCAGATCGTATTGTGCCTCGACTCGGGCATGATCTGGTTGGGCCTG
>JACQDF010000159.1 GCA_016201205.1 Acidobacteriota bacterium | reverse complement strand
GGCTGGAGGGATGGATTCGCCGGCACATTCGGAAATGCTTCTGGCTGCGATGGCACGACGGCGACGGACGCGAAAACGCACTGCGACGGCTGGGGGTGAAGGGCCGCCTGTTGGAGTCGGCCCGCAGTTCCCGCGGAGCATGGAGGATGGCCGCCAACGGCACAGTCCAAACGGCCCTCTCCAACGCGGTCCTACGACGTTACGGGTTTCTCATGCCGTCAGATCTTGCGGGACAGTCGTCATGACCCCGCTGGGTTCAACCGCCGTATACGGAAAACCGTACGTACGGTGGTGTGGGAGGGGCTACGGGCGCAATCCCGTAGCCTCGACCCGATCACGGGTAACTGAACAGTATTGCGTTTCGCGGAACCACGGCGGCTAGGACGCACGTCCAACTCTTCCGCGTACTCGGAAGGTTTACTCACGGTTTTACTTCCGAGTAAAATGCAGAGTTGTGGATCTGGTGACCCTCCTCATGTTACGGCGCCATTGCCTGGCCGGAATAGTGCACGTGAACGAGTTGCCAGCGGTTCGCGACCTTGTCATAGATCTGCGTTTCCCTACCGTCCGTTTGAACCGTCGAGCCGTCTTTGCTTTGTTTCGCGACGAAATGCCAATAGAACTCGGCCCACGCGGTTTCTCCGTTTACATGTACGGACACGTCGCGTACGGTTAGCTTCCGTTCAGAAAAAAACGAACCAAAGAACTTGTAGATTTCTTTCACTTCCTCCCAACCGTGTGCGTGACCCGCGGGGTGGATAAAGGATACGTCCGGCGAGGTTAGCCAAACCTGCGAGGCGAGATCGATGTCCGCCGCGTCCACAGCCGCCGTGTACTTTGCGATCTGTTGCCGGATTGCATCCTTCGCGGCTCTGGCATCACCCGCATTGTCACGGAACGCCACACACGATAGGGTGAAGGTGATCGCAAAGCACAAGCCGAACGCTCGCGCACGCGCAGCCGTCTCACTTCTCGGATTTCTCACAGTTAATGTCCCAGGGGATGCCAAACTGATCGGTGAGCACGCCAAAACGAACGCTCCAAAATGTTTTCTGAAGCGGCATACGAACGGTTCCGTTTTCCGCCAGCGCGTGAAACAAGCGTTCAGTCTCGCCGGGGTCATCCACGTTCAGCATGACGCTGAAGCCCCGCGGGGATTCATACGACCCCGGCAGGGCATCGGCTCCCAACAAGGCGGTATCGCCGACGACGAGCCTGGCGTGGCAAATCTTTTTTCTCCACTCCTCAGGCGCGTCTTTGGCCATAGGCGATTCGCCCCAGCGGAGCATGAACGCAATCTTCCCGTTCAAACAGCGCTCGTAAAAATTGAACGCGGCTTCGCACTGGCCGTCAAACGAAAGACCGATACACGGACTCAACTTCATCGAGTCCATTATAGCGGTGCCGATCTCGTAGTCTTGTAAGAATGGGAGCTCACTGTCGATCCACGCCCTTGGTGAGCAACCCGCGAGCGACTTCCATTCGCAAGGGTTGCTCATCGCGGACATCGACATCACTGCTGCCACAGGCCTCCTCGCGGCGCGCTGCAAGTCTGTCTACTGTAGGCGCTCCGACTGCCAACGGGGACGCCGTGTTGCCGAGCGCTCCATTGCGGATGCGCTCGCAGCCAGAACCCTCACGTCCCGAATGAAACGCCACGAGTTAGGATCGCCTGCCGGCTGCGAGCGGTTGACCACGAGCGGCGCAAGTCAGGATTGCCGACTACACGCCCAAGTGAAACTTCCTTCAACCGGACTTGGGAACAGCCACGAAGGATTCTTTCCATCAGGCAGCAAGATTTGCGAGCCAACGTCCGGAAGCGCGGCTCAAGCGGGACCTCGCGGGTCGGACGCCGGATTCATCTTCACCCTTCAGCATGCGAGGAATCCACGAGATAGATGCACCCTATGCCCACCCCGTACGCGAGCAGATCCAGGAAGCTGAACTCCGTACCCATCAGCCGGGCACAAATCCGCGCAATCAAATGCTCGCTCGCCAGCATGTGGGCAGGAATCATTGTCAGTTGAAACAACTCGATGACGGTCATTACGACCATCGCGCACACGGCCACCGCTGCAGCCCTCCATAACAGCCGCAAAATCGCGTAGACCATCGCCGCGTACAACGCGTCGCCCAGGTACTTGTCAAAAACCACTAACCCTGTATGAACAACTCGCGAGAGGATGCCCATCGCGATGATGCCAACGAGGCAGAGGACCCAGGACACGCGCGACCTCAAGCCGAGGACCATCCCTCCATAGTACGAGTCATCGATCTAAACGAACGGACAGCATCACTTCCTTGAACAGCCTCGCATGCCTACCCGGCGGGCACGAATGAGCCTCGCCACCTTTAGGTACGGGTCGAAAAAGCTGTGCACGCAGTACGCCGTAACGGCAAGCTGGCGACATCCGTCGATGCCGAGCATACCTAACATGCGGAGCGTCCGCCGCACGACACGGCTCTTCAACAGGGCGCCGTCGTCACTGAGGGTAAAATGGTTCGCGCCACGGATCGCGATGCGTAGCCTTCCATCCGGAGGCAGACGGCCATAAAGCGCGATGCCCTGTCCTGCGATGTCCGGCGCCGACCCGTGAGACGGCTGGCTTCAAACGTTGCTTCCGGCAACGGGTTCCCGCTGCGCAGGTATTCCGCGGCGCGCATCGGTGGAGCGAGATCCCCGAGTATAACCGATCAGAATACAGAGCCATACGTAGTCCTTTGGCCGGACTGGACCCCAGTCTGCGCCGCAATTCGTATGTATCCCGTGAAGTTTACCCGCTGCTCCGCCCGATGGCATGTCTGGAAGATGAGAACTCCCCGCCGGAGCGGAAAACGCATGCTGACCTCGCGATCGAACAGCAAAGAAAGAGGATTTACGCTGCTTTCGATGTCGCTGTGGGCCGTCATCCTTTTCGGGTGCCTTGGCCTGTCGGTCGATGTCGGACGCCTTTTCATCAACAAGAACGAAGCACAAATGTATGTGGACTCAGCGGCCATGGCCGCAGCCACCAGACTGAATGGAACCAGCGCCGGATTGCAGGCAGCGCGAGATATGGTCAACCAAAGCGCTAACCAGTGGGATTTCGGGACACGAACTTTCGGGACCACGACCGTGGATTTCGCGACGGCGGCCAACCCGCAAACCTGGGTCGCCGGCCCGAATCCCGCAACCGGCTACACTCGTGTGCGGGTCAGCACGTCGATCACGCAGCGCCAGTTCTTTCGATCGCTGTTTTCCCACCCCACCCAACTGGTGCGCAGCCAGGCAACGGCGGAACAGGCGCCACAAGGCAAGTTCAATCAGGGGCGTTTCCGTTTGCGCCGTTTGCGTTCAGCGCGACAGGACCTCATTTCGGCTTAATTCCCGGCGAGGAATATACGCTGCGCTATCCTTCCTCGAGCAAGAAGAAGCCTTGTACAGGGGATCAGGCGGATCCAAACCATGAGAAGCACGGATCGGACCGTGGCTACTGGGGCGACCCGTCGGCCTCTTTGATTCGCCAGAGGATCACCACGGATTACCATTCCGACGGGGATGTGGTGCAAGTCGGCATGACGTTGCCGAGGGTGGGCGGCGCCAAGACGAGCGCAGCCAGCGCGCTATGGGAGCGGGTGGGCCAGGATAGCGATGCCGCTTCAGCCGATTATGCCTCCTATCTGGCGTCCGGGCACGGCAACGGCCGCCGCGTCGTGATCATGCCCGTCCAGGATCTGTCCACGAGCGTTGTCTACGGGTTCGGCATGTTCTTCCTGCTGCCTGCGGCCAGTTATGACCACACCGGAAACGCCGCCTGGTGCGCCGTCTACGTCGGCCAGGCGGCCATTCCCAACTCGCCCGGACCGGGTGCCGGAACCCCGGGCGCCTACAACATCAAACTCGTGGAATAGGAGCTTGTTTGTGAAGCTGCGCCGGTTTGGCAGGAAAGGCAATATTCTTCTGGAATTCGCCATCGGCTCGAGCCTGCTGCTGAGTCTGTTTACAGCTACATTTCAGTTCGGATTCACTTTTTATCGCTACAACACGCTTTACAACGCGGTCCGCAACGGCGCCCACTACGCTTCCATGAAGGCCTACGACTCGCAGTCCGCCACCCCGTCCACTGCCTTTAGCGCCGCGGTACAGAACATGGTGGTCTACGGAACCCCCAACCCGGACGAGAGCGACAACCTCGTCGTGCCGGGTCTGAGTCCGGGCAGCGTAACCGTCGAAGTTGCCTTCGCGAATGGAGTTCCCAGTACGGTCACAGTGGGGGTGACTTCGTTCCAGGTGGATGCGGTTTTCAAGCGCTACACGTTCTCCAGCAAGCCACGCATCACCTTTCCGTTCCTGGGCCGATACTCACCGCCGTAGTTTGAAACGAAAGGAGCAACGCAATCGAGCCCTCAAATCGCAGAAAACAGCGGCAGCGTGGCAGCGTGATGGTGGAATCCGCTTTGACCCTGTGCATCTTCCTGCTGATGCTCATCGGGATCGCCGATTTCGCCCAGTTTCTGTTCATCCACTCGGCTCTGACTGAGCGGACGCGCAGTGCGGTGCGCTATGGCGTGACTACATCCCCGATCGACACCACCAGGATTCGCAACATGGTTCTCTATGGCAACCCGAACGGAACGAACGGAGTCAGCGCGGCGCCTGCCGGTTTCAACCTGACGCCATCCAACGTCGAGGTCAACGAGCTCGATGCGGGCACCGAGGACCACCGGCTTCAGGTGCGGATCATCAACTACCGCTATACCATCCTGTCCCCTTTGATCTTCGGGACGTACAGCGCCCCGCCGATTTCGGCCGGGCTTCCGCTCGGCGTCAACAATTAGGTTCCCACCCGGCAGCCAAGCCCCGCTCCTTCTTCACGCGATTACTTCCTTTACTTCCAAGCACTTCAGGTGTTACCCTAAAGACCTTATCAATGCGAACTGTTGACCTCATCTATCGCAAACGAGAAGGCGAAGAATTAGCCCCGGAAGAGATCACCTATCTGGTGGAGGGATATACCCGCGGGGAGATTCCGGACTACCAGATGTCCGCCTTCCTGATGGCAGTGTGCTGGCAAGGCATGACGGAACGCGAAGTCAGCGTGCTGACCGAGTGCATGCTCGCCTCTGGCGAGCGAGTGGACTTGTCTTCGGTCCCGGGCATCAAGGTGGACAAGCATTCCACCGGCGGCGTGGGCGACAAGACGAGCCTGATTGCGGCGCCGCTGGCGGCGTCCGCCGGCGCCGTCGTCCCCATGATCAGCGGCCGGGCGCTGGGGCATACCGGCGGTACGCTGGACAAGCTGGAAGCCATCCCCGGCATGCGCACCAATCTTTCCATTGCGGAATTCGGCGAGCAGTTGCAGAAATTGAACCTTGCTTTCATCGGCCAGACAGCAGAGGTGGCGCCGGCCGACGGGCGGCTGTACTCGCTTCGTGACGCCACCGCCACGGTCGAGTCGATTCCGCTGATCGCGTCCTCGATCATGAGCAAGAAGCTCGCCGTCGGGCTCGACGCAATCGTGCTCGATGTCAAGGTCGGCGCCGGCGCGTTCATGAAACGCCAGATCGACGCCCGCCGGCTGGCCCAGATGATGGCTGGCATCGGCCGCCGCATGGACAAGCGTGTGCAGGCATTGATCACCGACATGAACCAGCCGCTGGGATTCGCCGTTGGCAATGCGCTCGAGATCATGGAGGTCTCGCAGACCTTGCAGAATGCCGGGCCGGTGGACCTGACGCGGCTGTCGCTCGAACTGGCGGCGCGGATGATTCATCTTGGCAAGATCACCGAGACGCTCGAAGAAGCGCGCGAAGTGGCTCAGAGCAAGCTGCTCGACGGCTCCGGCTACCGCAAGTTCAAGGATGTCATCGCCGCCCAGGGGGGCAACCCGCAGGTTCTCGACCGCTTCGAGCTGCTGCCCAACGCCACTGGCATGCGTGAGATCTACTCGCCGCGCGCCGGCTACGTCAGCGTGATCGATGCGGCTTTGATCGGCCAGGCCAGCGTCATGATCGGCGCCGGCCGCGACACCAAGGATGACTCGATCGATCCCGCCGTCGGCGTGATTCTCGAGGTGAAGGTCGGCCAGAAAGTGGATGCCGGCGGGGTGCTCTGCCGTCTCTACTACACGCGCGAGGACGGAGTGGAAGAAGCGGCCGAACATGTCGAAGACGCCTTCCGCATTTCAGCGCAGCCGCCCGAGGAGCGTGAGCTGATTCTCGAAGTCGTCGGATAAGACCCGCCACAAAGGGGGGACACATGGGCCGTTTCACGGGGATGCTCGGCCTGGTTGCGATCCTGGCGGTCGCCTGGCTGCTCTCCTCACATCGCCGCGCGATTCAGCCCCGGCTGCTTGCCTGGGGGCTGGGCCTGCAATTCCTGCTCGCATTTCTGGTGTTGAAGACGGAATTCGGAAGGATCTTTCAGGCCGCCAGCGTCGTCGTCAACGCCCTGCTCGAGTATGCCGAAGCCGGCAGCCAGTTCGTCTTCGGCCCGCTGGGCGCCAAGAATGCCGGCGTTCCGGTCACCGGGCAAGGCGGGCTCACCGGGGCGGAAGTCAAGTTCGGCGTCGTCTTCGCCTTCCAGGTGCTGCCGATCGTCATTTTCATCGCCGCGCTGTTCTCGATTCTCTACTATTTGGGCGTTATGCAATATGTCATCAAGGGAATGGCTTGGGTAATGCAGCGCATCATGGGCGCCAGCGGAGCGGAAAGCACCAATGTCGCCGCCAGCATCTTCATGGGGCAGACCGAGGCTCCGCTGACCATCCGGCCGTTTCTCCCGCGGCTGACGCAATCCGAGCTGTTTACCGTCATGACCAGCGGCATGGCCCACGTCTCCGGCGCCGTGATGGCGGCGTACGTGAAGATTGCCGGCGTCGAGATCAAGCACCTGCTGACGGCTGTCATCATGACCGCGCCGGCGACGATCATGCTGGCCAAGATGTTCATGCCGGAAGTCGAAGAGCCGGAGACGAAGGGCAGCGTGCGCATCGAGATCGAGAAGCCGGGCGTCAACTTGATTGATGCGGCGGCGCGGGGCGCCGGCGATGGCTTGCACCTGGCCCTGAACATCGCGGGCATGCTGATCGCGTTCCTGGCCCTGATCGCCCTGGTGAACGGCGCGCTCGGCTGGGTGCACACGCTGCCCGGGCTTTCCTGGTGCCCGGAGTCGATGGAGCGGCTGTTCGGATATGTGTTTTCGCCAGTCGCCTGGCTGATGGGCGTGAGCTGGAAGGATGCCCAGCAGGTGGGCAACCTGCTGGGCACGCGTCTGGTGCTGAATGAATTCGTGGCGTTCTTGCAGTTGGGGCCGATTAAGGCGCAGCTCGATCCACGCTCGTTCACCATCGCCACCTATGCGCTGTGCGGCTTTGCAAACTTCAGCTCGATCGCCATTCAGATCGGCGGCATCGGGGCGCTGGCGCCCAATCGCAAGTCGGACCTGGCGCGGCTCGGCTTGCGGGCGGTGGCCGCCGGCACGATGGCGAACTTCATGTCGGCCTGCATTGCTGGGATGCTGCTATGACCGCCGTTGAGGAAACCGTCGCTTACCTGAGGCGGCGGTTGCCTCGCCTGCCTCGAATGGCGCTGGTGCTCGGAAGCGGCTTAGGCGTGTTCGCCGAATCCCTGAGCGATACAGTCGGAGTTCCCTACGAAGAGATTCCCAACTGGCCTCGCTCGACGGCCATCGGCCATGACGGCAGGCTGATTCTGGGGCGGCTGGGCAGCCTGGAACTGATCTGCCTGTCCGGCCGCGCGCACTTGTACGAAGGCTATACGCCGGCCCAGGCGACGTTCAGTGTCCGCGCGATGGGAAAACTCGGCGTACATTCCCTGATTCTGACCAACGCAGCCGGCGGTGTGAACCTCGCTTACGAGCAAGGCACGCTGGTGCTGATCTCGGATCACATCAACCTGCAAGGCAGCAATCCTCTGGTTGGCCCCAACGACGACGCGCTCGGCCCGCGATTCCCCGATATGAGCGCTGCATACGATGAGCACTACCGGCACGTCGCAAAGCTGGTGGCCGCTGAATTACATATCACACTGGCGGAAGGCGTTTATGCGGCGCTTTTGGGGCCTAGTTACGAAACCCCGGCCGAGATCCGCTACTTGCGGGCCATCGGCGCGGACCTGGTCGGCATGTCCACCGTGCCCGAGGTGATCGTCGCCAATCACGCAGGCATGAAGGTGCTGGCGATCTCTTGCGTGACCAACATGGCGGCGGGCATTCTGCCGCAGAAGATCACCCATGAAGAGGTGCTCGAGACCGGCGCCGCCGTGCGTGACACGCTGGTGAGGCTGCTCAAAGAACTGCTGCCGCGGCTGGAGGCGGCTTGAATGGATGCTCTGATTGAAGCCGCCTGGCGCGCCAGAGACAACGCGAGCGCGGAATTCTCCGGTTTCCAGGTGGGGGCCGC
>JACQDF010000158.1 GCA_016201205.1 Acidobacteriota bacterium | reverse complement strand
GCTTCCTAAATCAACGCGCAGACAGCACGGAAAGGGGCGAGGGGAGATCCCTCGCCTTTTTTTTGTGTACCAAAGCAGGATTCAGGAGGCCGCGCCGCCGTCATCCAGCGCCCGCAGCTCGTCCGCAATGCCGATGGGTCCTTCCGGGCGCAGCAGCGGAAACAGAATCACGTCGCGGATGGACCTGGAATTGGTCAGCAGCATCGTCAGCCGGTCGAGGCCGATCCCCTCGCCTCCGGTGGGCGGCATGCCGTAGCACAGAGCGCGGACGTAATCCTCGTCCATCTGGTGCGCTTCTTCATCTCCCCGTTCCCGCATCGTAAGCTGCATCTCAAAGCGCCTGCGCTGCTCCTGGGGGTCATTCAGCTCGGTATAAGCGTTGCCGATCTCCATACCGGCGACATAAATCTCGAAGCGGTCCACAAACGCCGGATCGTCGAGGCTGTTTTTCGACAGCGGGGAGGTTTCCACGGGGTACTCGTAGATGATGGTCGGCTCGTACAGATGCGCCTCGGCCACCCGCTCGAACAGATCCACCAGCATCTCGCCGGGTGTGGCCTTCGAGGAATGCCGCTTCAGCCAATCCGGATCCCGCACATTTTCCAGGGAAGGCCCCTCCGCGTCCATCCAGAATTCGATCACCGCTTCTCGCATCGTGAGCCGGCGAATGGAAGAGAAGTCCAGACGGCGGCCGTCGTACTCGACGATCGCCGATCCGGTGGCGTCCATGGCAGTCTGCCGCAACAGCTCGACCGAAAGGTCCATCAGACCCTGGTAGTCGGTGTAGGCCTGGTAGAATTCGAGCATCGTGAACTCGGGGTTGTGCTGCGTCGAGATCCCTTCATTGCGAAAGTTGCGGTTGATCTCGTAGACGCGGTCCAGGCCGCCGACGATTAACCGCTTCAGATAAAGCTCCGGGGCAATTCGCAGGTATAAATCGACGTCCAGGGTATTGTGATGGGTGACAAAAGGCCGCGCAGTCGCGCCCCCGTAAAGCGGCTGCATCATCGGCGTCTCGACCTCGATAAAGCCGCGCGCCTCAAGCTGCCGCCTCAAGGATGCGATCACCCGGCTGCGGGTGATGAACACCTTCTGCGCTTCCGGGTTGGCGATCAGGTCCAGATAGCGCTGCCGGTAGCGCGTCTCGACATCCTCCAGCCCGTGCCACTTTTCCGGCATCGTCAGCAGCGTCTTGGCCAGAAACGTCAGCTCGCCGGCGTGAATGCTCAGCTCGCCGGTGCGTGTGCGGAACAGGTAGCCGGAGACGCCGACGATATCGCCGATGTCCAGCAACTGATAGAGCGCGAAATCCCGTTCGGAAACGGCGTCCTTCCTGATGTACACTTGCAGCTTCTCGCCAAGCTGGAGCAGATGGGCGAAGCCCGCTTTGCCCATACGGCGCATGGTCTGAATCCGCCCGCAGACTTTCACCTGGATCGTCGGCTCGAGCTCGCCGCCGGTCATCGAGCCGTGCCCGGCCAGGATTTGCGGGATGGTATGGGTAAAGTCGAACCGCTGGCCATACGATCTGAAGCCTAAGGCTTCGATCTCGCGAATCCGCGCGTGCCGTTGAGCCAGCAACTCCTGTTCCAGTGACAATAGGGATCTCCCTGAATCACAGTATTATAACGAATGGCCTTGGATTCCCTTTCGATCATCATCCCCGCCTATAACGAAGAACAACGGCTGCCGGCCACGCTGGATCGAATCCTCGAGTACCTGGACGGCGCCCGGCGGTCCTTCGTCGAGATCCTCGTCGTCGACGATGGGTCCAAAGACGGGACAGCCGAAGTGGTGCGGCGATACCAGGCTCATTCTCCCGCCATCCGGCTGTTGTCCAACCCCGGCAATCGCGGTAAGGGATACGCCGTCCGGCACGGCATGCTCGAAGCAAAGGGAGAATGGCGCCTCTTTACGGATTCAGACCTGTCGGCGCCCATCGAAGAGATCGAGAAGCTCGAGAAGGCTGCGCGCGAGCAGAACGCGGTGGTGACTTTCGGTTCCCGGGCGCTGGACAGGTCTCTGGTTTCCGTGCACCAGCCGCGTGCGCGGGAGCTTTCCGGGCGATTGTTCAACGTCGTCATGCGCCTGGTGACAGGGCTTCCGCACCGCGACACGCAGTGCGGGTTCAAGCTGTTTCACCGGAGTGCGGCCGGGAAGATCTTTCGCCTCCAGCAGCTCGATGGGTTCGGCTTCGATGTCGAGGATCTGTTCATCGCCTGGAGGCAGGGCCTCAAAGCCGTCGAGGTTCCCGTGCGCTGGGCCAATGTCGAGGGGACGCGCGTCAGCACCCTGAGCGGCTTACGCGCTTTCACCGACCTGCTGCTGGTGCGATGGAATCAGTTGCGCGGGCTGTACCGCTGACTAGCGGCGCACGAGCACTTCCCGCAAATGGTCGCGCGTCAGAAAGAACTTGACCGAAGCGTAGCGCTGGAACAGCCGCTCGAGCGCGCGATTGTTGAAAAATTGCGTCCTGTTCCGCAGCCCGCGCGGAGTGAGCAGCAGCGTCCGCGTATCGATGATCCGGTAGGTGTACGCCGGCACGGTCTTGGCTTTCTCATCGGCGTGGAAAAAGCTGAGCAGCACCGCGCCAGGCTGCATCAGCACGAACATCCGCTGGATCGCCGCTTCCAGCAGCGGCGGCGGGAAATACTGCAACGAGTCCCAGACCAGCGCGCCGCCCAGCGCTCCCGGCTCGTAGCGGAAAGCTTCCTCCAGGAAATCGTCGATTTTCCGCCCCTCGCTGCGCCGGGAATCGTTCCAGATGGAATCGAGCGAATCAAGGACGTTTTCCGAGCTGATGCGGTGGCCCAGATTCGTAATGTAGTTGATGTTGGCCTGGTTGGCCCCGCCGAGGTCGAGAATGGCGGAACTGGGCTGCTCCCGGACGAGGCTCAGAAACTGTTCCATCCCGCGGCTATGCCGGCTGGATTCTTCAGCCGGACAGCCTGCCGGCCAGCTTCCCTGGCTCGGGGTTCCAGGCCCGTTCGACGGGAACCGGGCATCCCCGATCGTGGTGGCGGACCGGTAGCTGTCTTCTCCAATGAAGAACGACCTCAGCCGGTCTTTCCACAAAGCCGTCAAGAAACCTCACCGGCCGGGCGTGGCCAGGCCCGGCGCTGCGAACACTACCGTTTGATTTCAGCCGCCGCGGCGGAGACGGCCGTGGCCGAGGCGGCCGCCGGTTGCGGCTGCGGGCGCGGGGCTGCCGGCTGGGCTTTGCCCACGTCCTGCTTGACGATGTCAATGCTCCCCTTGAAGTAAGCGCCATCCTCGATCACAATGCGCGCCGTCCGGATGTCGCCAATCAGCTTGGCTTCCTTCTTGATCTCGATCTTGTCACTGGCCTAGACGTTGCCGTGAATGGTGCCGATGACCACGATCTCCCGAGCCTTGATGTTGGCCTGCACCCGCCCGTTGGGGCCGATGGTGAGCCGATGTTCCTGCAACTCGACGGTGCCCTCCAGCTCGCCATCCAGGTAGAGGTCTTCACGGCTGATGATCTGCCCTTTGATCATCACAGACTTACCGATCGAAGCCTGGGACGCCGAGCGATGGCTGTCCTCCAAAGTCCGGGCTGGCATGCTGGACATCGGGATTCCCTCCTTCATCAGATCCGGCTGCGCCGGCGGCACATTCGTTTGTCGCGGTGTGTATTCTTCCTCTTTGCGACGGGACCACATTCGGGAAGACTCCTTCCTTGCGCCTGACGGCAGCGGACTGCCGCTTCCGCCAGCATCCCGGAGCCGCCTGGGGAGAGACTGCGGCTCACGACCTCGAACTTTCATACTAAATGGGGTGAAAGCAAAACGCAAGCAGGCGGCTGAAAGAGTTGATTCTTGCAGTGTCTGCCGGCAGCCGTGGTAAACTCTGCCCGAAGACCATGCCGGATCTCTTTCGGATGGCGGTGGAGAATGCCACCGCTTTGGATTTGGGCTACGGAGCGGTTTGCCGCCGGGCCGATCCCACCCGGCTGGGCCTGATCGAGCGCTTTGCCGATAGGGTGAACCGTGATGGCGCTGTTTCCCTCAATATGCGTGTGCTCGCGGCCATATCGTTCCTGACGCTTGAAGAGCACCAAAACATCTATGATTGGGCCGCCTTCCGCTTGACGATGTCAACACAATCAGAAGAGGAGATTCTTAGGGCCGGATTGCGGGGATATTACGAACGTCGCATGGTCTTTGATGGCTACTTCGATCAAGCCAGGCTCTTCCATTACGGCGCGTTGACCATTGGTGGTCCCGGCGCGACCACATACGGTGACTACTGCCTCGTCTTCCGGAACCAATTCTTCGAGGGTAGACGCGAAGTGGCCTACCTCCGCATGGACACGCTTCGCGGCTACGCCAAGACGAATACGTGGAAGTGATCTTTGTCGGTGACCTCAACCCCGTCCATCTTGAGGAGGTCCGGATGAACCGCTCTGACTATGACCGTGTGTGGAAGCTGGCCTTTGAGAGCTTCGACGCCCCCCTCTCTGTTGACGAGCGGGCGGTCGCGGATGGCTTCGTGCTGCTCTTCCGCCTTCTCAAGAATCGTGGTATTTCTTTGATAGATGCCTGATGCGCTGAAACTCGTTGCGGTGGCTCCGGACGACGGGTGGGCTTTTGTCCGTAGCAATGGCAGGCTGCTCTTGATACGGCCGCCGTACCGCGACGGGGCGTGGTCTGTGGTTTCGGAGAGGATTCTGCAAGAAGGTGTGGCGCGTCATGGCTTTTCAGTATCCGCCTTAGAGTTCGATGAGTGGAAACAAGTCGTGGACCATCTGCGCCAACAGATGAGTGCGTCCTGGCAATCCCGCCCTCCTCTGCCTGCCAATGAGGTGCTGGAGACGCTGATTCAACATGCCTCTGTCCGGATCCTCGAGGCGCAACTGGACAACCTGAGCCAGTTGCTGGAGCAAGAAGGGAAGCGAAAGGCAGTCCGCAAGGCGATAGGGGTGTTCCTTGCTTCTGAGAAGGTAAAGAACTCCGAGCTGTATACCCGGTGTGTCGAGCTTCTCGCGAAATGCGAGGACGATACTACCGGTGACCTGCTTGCCGCTGACTGGGAGGAGCGATTCCCAAACGCTGTGAGGAAGCTCGGGGCGGAAGAGCTGCGAGCCTACTCCCGCACCATTGAGCAACAGCATCAGATCCTGCAAGTCTGTGCGTAGGCGTTCTCGTGACGACGATCACGTTTTATTCCTACAAAGGTGGGGTGGGCAGAACCCTGCTGCTTGCCAACATGGCGCGTTTGCTTTCGCGCCTCGGGCAACGCGTCTTTGCCGTTGACCTGGATCTGGAAGCTCCTGGCCTCCATTACAAGTTCTCACTTGCCAGGGATGGTGAGGAGACGCCAACGCCGCCCGGCGTTGTCGAGTGCATCCACGGTTTTCTCTCTGCCACGGCGTTTCCCGAATCTCTCTCCGCTTGCAAGGTTGACGTGCCCGGAGGAAAAGACGATGGTCCGATCTGGTTGATGCCGGCGGGCAATGTTCAAAGCGCTGACTACTGGCGCCAGCTTGCCCGGATCAACTGGCATGACTTCTTTTACAGCGACGCGGCGCCGGGCATCCCGTTCTTTCTGGAACTGAAACAGAGGATTGAATCAGAATTCCAGCCGGACTTCCTTCTGATCGACTCGCGAACCGGCGTTACCGAGACCGGCAGCGCAGCCACGGCGGTTCTTGCCGATAAAGTTGTATGCTTCTTCCTGAGCAATCGGGAAAGTCTGGAAGGAGCGCGCAGGGTTCTACGCGCAATTCAGGCGTCACACCGCCCACCGGGCGCGGCGCCCGTCGAGATCTTTCCCGTGCTGGCGAGGTTCCCAAGCGAAGCCTCGCGGGAAGAGGCGGAGGACGCCGCCGCTCAAGCCAGAGCTTTCCTGAATGAAGAAGCGCCGGATCTGGCTTCCACACTTCACATCGACGCTGTGAGTGTGCTCCTCACGGACCATCAGTTGGAGATCGCGGAGGCCCGGCGCATTCCGTCGCTTCCCGAAGGGAAGGAGTCTTTTCTTGCAGAGGACGCATGGCTTCTGTTTTCAAAGCTGATTCCGCAGGAAAAAGTTGAACGCTTCGTGGGCCGTCTCGATCTGAAGAGCGGAATAAAGATAGCGCCGGAGGGAGACTGACTCAAGAGCCACTCGGTCTTTCCTTACAGGAAAAGAGACACAGGCTCTTTCCTCGCGGCGCGACGCCTGAGGGCTTCGCGTACTTCGCGGCGGGGCCTGGTTCGAAGATTCGGGGGGCCTCGTAGCGACGCTCCGTCTCTGGCACGCGCCGGATGTCAGGGGCGGGATCTTTGGGTTTCAAGCGCGGCCAGTGTGGCCCTGCTGGAGACGCCGGCGGTATTTGGGATAATAGAGGCTGTGGCAAAGCTGAGAGAGATTGAGCTGCGCCTGGAGCGCACCGAGCAACAACTGCGGCTGTTCCAGAAAGTCAGCCGCTTCATGGTGCGGGAGATGAGCCTGCAGGAAGTGCTGCGTGGCATCGTCGATCTGATCGTGGAATTTACGGCTTGTGACTCCTGCCTGGTCTACCTGGTGGATAACGACGATCTGGTGCTGTGCGCTTCCAACACCCCGCATCCGGCCACCATCGGTCGCGTGCGCCTGAAGCTGAGCGAAGGAATCACCGGCTGGGTGGCAAGGGAAAGGCGCATGGTTGCCATCTCGCGCGAGGCGTATAAAGATGCCCGCTTCAAGTTTTTCGGAGACCTGCCGGAGGACACCTATGAAGCCTTCCTGTCGGCCCCGGTGATCGCCAGAAACCGCGTCGTCGGCGTGATCAACGTGCAGCACCGGCAGCCCCATTCTCACACGGGGAATGAAATGGAGGTTCTGGCGACGGTCGGCGAGCAGGTCGGCTGCCTGCTGGTGCTGGCGCGCATGCCGTCCACTGCCATTGAAGCGGCAAATCACGCGGAGCTGGTTCTCTCCTCGGGACCGGGCACGCGGCGAGCCTGAAACATGGTGTCCCGGAGGAGCCTGATCAGCCTGATCTGGCAGGCAGGCTTCATCCGTGCACAGCAAACCAACTGGCGTGTCGTTCACCGGGCAGAGGAACCCATCCTCCTGCGCGACCTCGCGGTGAGTGACGAAGGAATGGTGGTTGCAGCCGGCGTTGTCGAGGCAGGTGAATCGAGGCCGCGGGCGCTGATCTCACTGGACGGCGTGTCCTGGAAAACGGCGTCGCTGCCCGATGTACCCGAGTCCGTCTGTTGCCTGGAAGCGGGAATCCTATGGATGGCCGGCGCCCGCGGCCTTTGGAAATCGCCGGATCGCGGGGCATCCTGGAAGCTTGCGCGGCAAACGCCGCATTTGAAGCGCGTCCTGTTTACCGGCAAACGCGGATTCGCTGCCGGAGCGGAGAAGACCGTACTCCGGACTGAGGACGGCGGGGAGACGTGGACGCCGCTGGCGGCGGCCGCCGAACCGCCTGCGGCAGCCTCTTTCACAACCTATACGTGGATCGATTTTCCCGTGCCACAGGTGGGCATCATCGCCGGCACGTCCCGCCCGCCCCGCCAGGGCATCACCGGGCCGCTGCCTGCCTGGAGGGATCCGCGGGCGAATCTCCGGCGCCGGGAATGGCCGGCCGCTTCCATTACGCTCGAGACGCGGGATGGCGGCCGGAGCTGGAAACATTCCGTGACCAGTTTGTTTGGCTCGCTCACCCGCGTCCGTTACACCCGGGACGGCCGCGGGCTGGCGCTGGTCGAGTTTCACGATGCGTTTGAATGGCCCAGCGAGGTGTTCTCGATCGACTTGCACAGCGGCAAGTCCGGCCGCGTCTTTCGCGAAAAGGACCGCGCCATCACCGACCTGCTTGCGTTCCGCGGCGGGCCTTACTTGCTGGCCGCGATCGAGCCGCCGCCCGACCCCGAGCACTCCACGCTGGGACCCCTGCACGTTCTCGCCAGTGACGACCTTGTGCATTGGAGCGAGCAGACCCTTTCCGAAGAGATCCTCGCGGGAAGGGCATGGCTGGCAGGCAGATTCCTCGATGCCGCCTGGCTGGCGACGGACACGGGAGTCATTCTGCGCTGCACGATTTGAACACGCGCCCGAGCCGTCTCAACGGACCACGGGAAGCGGCTGCCGCACAAGCTGGGCCGCATTCAGATCGGTCCATTCCAGGCAAGTCGTGTTCTGCACAAAGGTCAGCGCTTCGACGGAAAATGTCCGCCGGCACTCGCACTCGGCCCAGATCCGGCGCGCCCGTCCGGCGATCCCGGCGACCTCGGCTGGAACCAGATCCTGCGCCAGCGTGATGTGCGGATAGTAAGGGTATCCCTCAATCGCCGCCAGCGCATCCTGATTCAGTGCGGCATGGATCTCGACCAGAGTTTCGCGGCCAAGGCCGATTTCGAGGTAAACCACCTCCGTGGCCTCGAAGACCTGCACTTCAGTCGCCTGAGCCTCGAAGAGAGGCAGCCTGCTCGCACACGACGCGATCTGCCGCCACGCCTGAGCCGGATCGGAAACCGGCCGCGGCGGCAATAGCGTCACGTGAGCATGCGGCCTCGATCCGGGCTGAAGGCGCCGCCGGAACTCGTCCAGGAATGAGCCCAACGGCTCGGGAATATAAGCGACAAGAGCAAACTCGTTCGTCCAGCCGGCTCCGTCTGAACCGAAAAGCATGAATTCGTACTATCCGCCCACAGTATACCGCGGCGCCCGGCCCGAATTTCAAAGGCGAGCCAGCAGCCAGGCCAGCAATTGTGGCTCCTGTTCGATCTCGATCCGGGTGCGCAGCCAGAACAGCTCGATTCCAGCCAGATGCCGGGCGGCGTCTTCCGGCAGGTTCATGACGTCTTTCTCAGTAGTCACCAGGATTCCGCTTTGTGTGGATTGCGCCTGCGAGGCCAGCCGCCGAAGCTGCCTGGGGCGGTACGATTCATGGTCGGAAAAGGCCCAGTGGAACCGCGGCTCGATCCCCAACTGGCGGAGTGTGCACCAGAAGGAAGCCGGGTTGCCCAGACCGCAGAAAGCGGAGACTGACCGGGTTGCGAGCTCACCGGCACGGAGACTGTTCCGGCCATCGAGTGAAACCCATTCGACGGGGACCATGCGCGAATAAAACACCGGCGCCAGCGGTGCAAGCCGCCGCAGCAGCGCCTCGAGCGCTGTCCAGGGAACGGGGTAATCCGCGCGAGTAATGACAAACGCCGTGGCGCGGCTCAAAGCGGAGAGAGGCTCCCGCAGGCGCCCCAATGGAACCACATCGCCCCCTGCCAAAGGATCCAGCGAATCGATCAGCACCAGGTCGATTGCCCGTTCCAGCTTCCAATGCTGAAAGCCGTCGTCCATCAGGAACACGCCCGGCTGAAAACGCCCGATGGCGTCGCGGGCGGCTTCGGCACGGTCTGCGGCGATGGCCAGCGCGGCGTGCCCGCTCCGCAACAGGATCTGCGCCTCGTCTCCCGTCCGGGCGGCCGGGCAGGATTCGCCCGGCGCCAGCAACAGCATCTTCTCGTGAGTGCGCCGCCCGTAGCCGCGCGTAAGGATCACCGGCCTGTGCCCTCGCGCGTCGAGACACCGGGCCAGGTGCCCCACCAGCGGAGTCTTGCCGGCGCCGCCCATTCCGATGCCGCCGATGCTGATCACCGGAACCGGCAAACGCACGGAAGCGGCCTTCTTGCGGCGGCGGTCCGCGGCAACGCCCATCTGCCAGAGGCGGGCCAACGGCCACAGCAGCAGAAGCGGCCATCCCGACTTGCGGCTCCAGTTTGGCAGCGATCTCGAGTAGACTTTGCCCGCCACCTCGACGGCGTGTTCGGTGGCGCCGCGTTTGGCTTCCGCCAGCTCGCGGGCCCGCTCGCCCAGCCGCTTCCGCGTTTGCTCATCGTCGAGGAGCTTCCCGACTGCGCCCGCAAGCCCGCCCGCGTCGGCGATTTCCAGCACCGCGCCGGACGCGCGAAACTCGTCCGCGATGTCCGGAAAATTCTCCATGTGCGGCCCGATGATCACCGGCCGGGCAAAGAAGGCGGGCTCGAGGATGTTGTGCCCGCCGCGATCCACCAGGGTTCCGCCCATGAAGACCACGTCGGCGAGTGGAAACAGGGAGCTGAGCTCGCCCATCGAATCGACCAGCAGCACGCCGGGGAGCTCGAGGCGGGCGTTTTCATCGAGCTTCGACCGCCGCAGATGCTGCACGCCCGCTTCTTCGAGTTTTCGCGCGGCCTGCTCAAAGCGTTCTGGGCGACGCGGCACTAGCATCAGCAGCAATCGCGGATGACGCTGTGCGAGCGATTGGAACGCCGCGATCACCGCGTCATCTTCATCCGGATCGCCCTCGACGGCAGGCGGCATGGTGCTGGCGGCGATCCAAACGGCATCCGGCTGGGCGCTTTCGCATAGCCTTCGAATCACGGCAGGCGCCTCGAGGCCACTCGCCCGGAAGTCGTACTTCAGGTTGCCGGCCGCTTGCACGCGGTTCGAGGGTGCACCCAACGCCAGATAGCGCTCCAGCGCCACCTTGTTCTGCGCCAGGATCGCGTCCGGCCACGCCAGCACGCGGCGGAAGAACCACCGCAAGAGGCGATAACGCGGAAAGGCGCGGTCCGACACGCGCCCGTTCACAACCACAAGGCCGCAGCCGAGGCGCTTCGTCTCCCGGTAGAGGTTTGGCCAGATCTCGGTTTCCATGACGATGACCAGCCGCGGCCGCAGCCGCCGCAGCAGGCTTCGCACGATCCAGACGTAATCGAGCGGCGCGTAGAAAACGGCGTCCGTGAGCCCGCCAAGCTTCTCCCCGGCGATCTGCTTTCCGGCCACCGTGGTAACGGAAACGTACAGCGCCTGCGAGGGGAAGCGCTGCCGCAGACGCCGCAAGAGCTCGATCGCCGAAAGGACTTCGCCGGCGGAAACCGCATGCAACCAGATGCCGCCGGGCGCCGTCGCACTTTCAGCAAGCCCCAGCCGGCCGAAGCGCTCACTAAGAGCTTGTGCGTAACGCGGATCCCGCAGGCTGCGGCCCGCCAGATACAGTAGGATCAAAGGGAAAGCGAGTGCACCTAGAAGGCGGTAGAGAAAGTAGATGATCACACGCGGGATCGGGCTAACACTCCTCCTGAGTATAACGGCTTGGGGCGCGCAAAAGGACAAAGAACGCTTTCGCGTGAATCCGGCGTCCTCTTATCCTCACAAGCAAACCAGTGAGGGACTGACAATTGCCGCCATTCCGTACCCGACGCCGGAGCAGGTGCGAACAGTCTTCGGAAAGCTGAACCTGCTCGAATACGGAGTGCTGCCGGTGCTGATCGTCATGCAGAATTCCGGAGGCAAAGCGCTACGGCTGGACCAGATGGAGATCCAGTACATCACCAGCGAGGGCCGTTCCGTGAACCAAACGCCGGCCGGCGACGTTCAGTACCTCGAAGCTCCCAAGCGGCCGAACTTCGGCGGCTCGCCTTTCCCGAACCCGCTGCCTCGGAAGACGACGAAAAAGAACAAGCTGGCGGCGCCGGAGATCGAGGGATACGCACTGAACGCCAGAATGCTGCCGGCCGGAGAATCAGCGCACGGATTTGTTTACTTCCAGGCATTGCACCGGCCAGGCGCGCGCATCTACTTGCGCGGAATCGCCGAGGCGGCCAGCGGCAAGGAGTTTCTGTTCTTCGAGATCCCCCTCGAGTGAAAACCGGGGATCAGAGCGCGCCGAGGCGGTAGGCGCGCAGGAAGCTCTTGCAATTGCGGTCGCGGCCGAGCAGCATGTCCTGGGCGAGCTGATACGGCTGTGACTGCTTGTCCGCCGTGAACACCTTGTTCAAGTCGTTTGCCACCGGATCCACGATGCCGCTGTCGGCGCCGGCTTCCACGGCCAGGTTCAGGAATACTTCGTTGATCAGCTTACGGCACGGCAAGCCGAACGACACGTTGCTGATGCCGCCGGTGATGTGAATTGCTCCGCCGTACTTCTGCCGCAGCTCGCGGATCGCATCCAGGCACTGGTTTCCGTACTGGCTGTCGACGGAGATCGGAAAGACCAGCACATCCAGGAAGAGGTCTTCGAGTGCGATGCCCTTGGACAGCGCGGCGTCCACCATGCGCGAAGCATTGGCCACGCGTTCGGCGGCGTTCTGCGGCATGCCGCTTTCCCCAGCCGCGGTCACGATCACCGGCAGCTTGCGCTCCACTGCCGTGTCCAGCGCATCAATTCGCTCGAGGCAAGCGGAGTTCAGCAGAGGCCGCCCCGCTTTGCCCCGACAGGCCTCGAGGCCGGCGCGGATGATATCGAGGTTGGAAGAGTCAACCGACAGCGGAATGGGCGCGATCGCCTCGACAAATCCCACCAGCCAGCGCATGGCGGCGATCTGCTCGCTGAGTCTCACGGAGATCTCATCGACGTTGACATCCAGAAAATCCGCGCCCGCTCTCACCTGCTTCTCGATGAGCGAGCGAAGATACTGGGCGCCCTCCTCGTCGCCGGCCATGGCCGCCCGCACCGCGATCAGGACGTGCTTCACACGACCCTCTTCGTAATCCTGGCGCTTCTTGAGGTCTTCCGGAATGATCAGGTAGCGCGTCTCGCCGGCAGCCGTCGTATAGCGGACCGCTTCTTCGCCGCCGGGCGTCGTGGTGACGAGCTTGCCGCTTCGCAACACGACCCGTGTCGTGTGGACATTCTCTCCGATGACAATGAATTCTTTCTTTTTCATAAAGGAAAGGACATGGGTTTAAACTGGCAGCCTTCGACGAAGAGGTCGAAGAAATCGGGCGATGTCTCGAGCTCGATGTGCTCGAAGCGCTTGACGAAATCTTCCAGCGCCTTTCGTTTATGGCGCGACAGCAGAATCTGACGCGCTCCGGCAACCGCCGCGTTGCCGGCCTTGATCACGCGTTCCGGCGGCACGGGAGCCACGAAACCGATCTGCCGGGCGCTGTCAACGTCAATGTAGTTGGCGAAGCCGCCCGCCAGATACAGCCGCTGAATCTGATCCGGCCGCAACCCGGCCTCACGAAGCACGATGTACTGGCCGCAGAAGTTCGCCGCTTTGGCTTGCGCCAGGTGGCTTGCATCTTCGCGGGAAAACGTGATGCCGCGCTCTGGCACAATCGTCAGGTCGCGAGCCTTGCCCGCAAAGACGCCCTTCGGCGTCATCAAATCATGCCGGCGCAGTTGGGCGAGCAAGTCGATCAGGCCCGATCCGCAGATGCCTTCCGCCGGTCGATCGCCAATCGTGCGATAGCGCCACGAATCGCCGTTCCATCGCAGCGCTTCGATCGCTCCGTCGCAGCCGGGCATGCCGCAGCGAACAAGTCCGCCTTCAAATGCCGGACCGGCGGGACAGGATGCGGCGATCCAGCGGCCTCCGTGTCCCACAATCACTTCCGTGTTCGTGCCGATGTCGACCAGCATCACCGGCTCCTGGCAGGACGCCATTTCCGTCGCCACCAGATCCGCCGCTGCATCGGCTCCCACGTGGCTTGCAATCAGCGGCGCTCCGTAGACTCCGGCTTGTGGATGCATCCACAACCCGAGCTTGTGCGCCCGCACCACCAGCGCGGTGGTTTCACGCTTCCCTTCGCGGACATCGAGCTCGATTCGCGACTTGTAAGGCCACTGTCCGATGGGCTGCACATCGAGTCCGAAGAACAGATCCCGCATCGTCGAGTTGCCGGCGACAGCCATTTCATAGATCTCCTGCCGCTCAATGCCCAGAGCTTGACACAGCCGCTTCAGCTCCTGATTGACGGCGGCGATGATGCTCCGGTGGAGCTGGCCATGGTGCGGACCGGCATCGTAGGAGATGCGGTGCATCACGTCGCTTCCGCCGAACCGCTGCGGATTCTCGAAGGCGCCGCGGTAGACGACGGCTCCGGTCTGGAAATCGACTGCCTCGAGGACGATGGTGGTGGTGCCGGCGTCCACGGCCACGCCGATCAGATGACCGCGGAATGCATCAACCGGCTCACCGTCGTAGAACACCGTTCCTCCCGCGTGGCTCACCAGTGGAGCGACCTCGACGGCGCACGGCAGCGCGTCGATGAGAATCTTAGGACGGCGCTCGAACGGGGCAAACTCGATGTCAACGCCGGGATCGCATAGCCGGGCCTGGCAAGCCAGCCGGTACTCGCCACGAAGGAAACCTTCCGTTTCCGTGGGCGGCGAGAGAGCCTCCCCGCCTCGCTTCACCTCGACGATGCACTCATGGCAAGTTCCTTTGCGCCCGCAGGAGGTGGGTACGGCGATGCCGCGTTGATCGGCGAGATCGAAAAGCGAAAGCGCCATCGAGTCAAGCGCTCGTTTCCCAGGCGCCGCGGTAATCGAGCTTGTCATCTCCCGCGCACATGGGTGGGCCGGCAGCGGCTTTGCGCTTGTTGCGGCAGCCGAAGCTTGCGGTGCACTGCTGGAGGCGGTTCTTGTACGGGCACCGTTCCATCGATTGCCGGCCGGCATGCTCGGCGATGCCAGTCAGAATCCCGGTGAGCCGGTCCAGCCGCTTCCGGTATTCGTGTGGATCTATCTTCTCCATGGCCGCCTACACCGCAACGCCCATCAGCCGTTTCGCCAGCGTCACACAGGCGACCGCATCCTTGCCGTAGCCGTCCGCGCCCATGTCGTCGGCGAAATCCTGCGTCACCGGAGCGCCTCCCACCATGATCTTCACCTCGTCGCGCAGGTCGGCATCAATGAACGCCTCAATCGTCCTGCCCATGTTCGGCATCGTCGTGGTCAGCAGCGCGGACATGCCCAGCAGCGGGGCGTGATGCTCCTGGACTGCGTCAATGAACCGGTCGGGCGAGGTGTCTACCCCTAGATCGATGACCACAAACCCGGATCCGCGCAGCATCATGATACACAGATTCTTTCCAATATCGTGCAGATCGCCCTTCACCGTGCCCATGATCACTTTGCCGGCCGGCTCGATTCCGGAAGCCGAAAGAATCGGCTCGATGTGCGCCATGCCCGCCTTCATCGCGCGGGCGCAGGCCAGCACTTCCGGCACGAAAATGAAATTCTGGCGGAACTTGATGCCGACGATGCCCATGCCGGCGATCAGGCCGTAGTCCATCACTTCGAGCGCCGGCACTCCCGCATCGAGCGCTTCCCTGGTCAGCTTGTCCGTCAATTCATTGTCGCCGTCAATCAGCGCCGCGGCGATCTCCTGCATGCGGGGACTTGCTTTCGCGAGCGTATCGATCGTGCGCCGGCGCTCGTCTGCCCGCTCGATGTACTCCTCGATCTCCTGCCGGATGAAGTTGTTTGCGATCTCGGCCAGTTCTGCCATGGTTTGTCCCTAGTGCACGGCGGCGGACGCGCGCTCGCGATGCCATTCGCGAACCGCTTTCGGAATTTCTTTCAGGTTCTCGATGGACGTTTGCAGCGGAATGGCGCATTCCGGCCCCACCAGGTTCACACCCGCCTCGAGATTCTTGTACACCTCGCGCCGCACTTCTTCCGGGCCCTTCGAGAACAGCGTCTCGGGGTTGTTGATATTGCCGACCAGCGCGATCCGGTCCCGGACGATCGCCATGGATTCGGCGGGATCGTTCTTCGAGTCGTAGTGAAACGCCGCCATGCCGGTCTCGGCGATGTAGCCCATGCGGTCCACGGTGCGGCCGCAGATGTGCAGAATCAGGGGCACGGGGAGGCGCTCGGCGAACTCCTTGTGCAGGTCTTTGAGGTAGCGAGCGTAGTATTCGCCGCTCACCAGGTCGCCGGTGGCGTGATCGGGAAGCGTGAGCGCGTCGGCGCCTGCCTCGATCTGCGCCAGGCCGAATTGAATTGTGACCTGCTTGAGCTTCTCCAGACACTGCCTGGTCTTTCCCGGATCATCGAGCGAAAGCAGCAGAAACGGCTCGACGCCGAAACAGTGGTAGCCGAGCGACCACGGTCCCATCGTCTTGCCGATGATGGCGACTTCATCGGCGAATTCCTGGCGCAAGATCCGGATCGTTTTCAGCACGCACTGCACGTCGGGATGGCTCATCCAGTCCGGTGGAATGCGAATATCTTCCGGCCCGGCAAAGATCGGCTCGCGCATCTTTACCGTCGGCCAGTTGTCCTTTTGCTCCCACTGAATCCTGCAGCCGAGCGCGGAGGATTCCTGGATGATCGAAAACACCGGCATGATGCTGTCGAAGCCGAGCTCGGTGTAGCCGGTGGCGGCCAGCCGCGCCATCAGCTCCGGCTTGCGGTTGGCGTCCGGAAAGGGCGCATCGGCCAGGTCCATCAATTCCACGGTGGCGATCGAAGTCGGGTTGCATACTGGCGTGCGGTCCACCGGCTGGCGGCGGAGGCCGGCGAGCACGCGCTGGCGGGAGGTCATGGGGGCGTCTCCTTATTGCTGTGCGCTGGGCGCAACCAGCACGCCGCGAGCGGCGGTGAGCTCTTGTTCGCGCACCGCGGCGCGGACGTTCAGAGCCCGTGGCAGCAGCAGTCCGATTAAGGCATCGTGCGGGTGACCGCAGGCAAACGAGATTTGAGCGGGGGCGTTTTCTTCCATTTCGCCGAGCTTGCTGAGCCCGGCCGCGACCGCTTCCCGCCCGTGGACGCGATACACGCCGCCGCCGCCGCTGACAACGGTAATGGTCTCGCCCGATTTCCTGTCGAGCACTGAGAGCGGCCGCGGCTCGGGCCGCGCGTCCGGCGGCAGCTTGCAGGCTTCCAGAAACGCGCGCCTGGCGGCCGCCTGATGCGCCCCTCCGCACAAAAACCGGGGACAGGCTACCCGTTCCCCTATTTCCTGGAACTCCATTCCCCCGAGAACCCGCATGGCTTCCCGGATGAAGCGGATGCGCGCCGGGGCTTCCGGCAAGCGGCTGTAAGTATGGACCACATACGCAGGCCCTTCCGCCGTGTCAAGGCGATAGAGGGCGATGGTGATGTTGCCGCAGTGCGGATCCATGGAAACCAGCTCGACGCGCCGGCCCAGATCGAGGGTGAGGCCCATAGGCTTGACACCTGCCAGCTTGTCTGACAAGCTGAATCTAAGCTTACACCAGCCCCGGAAGCCTGTAAAGCGCATGCTCGCCGTCCTCAAGCCCGTTCAGCGCATCTCCCTCAGCGACGGCATCGTCGAGCAGATCACCGGCCTGATCGCCCGCGGCGTGCTGAAGCCCGGCGACCGCATCCCCTCGGAAAAGCAGCTCTGCCAGCAGTTTGGCGTCGGCCGCACCTCGGTGCGTGAAGCGCTGCGCTCGCTCACCGTGATGGGCATCCTCGAATCGCACGCCGGCGACGGCACCTTCGTTTCCGCCAGCCGTGACCGCTATCTGGAGCGCGCCTTCCAGTGGGGGCTCCTGCTCGACCGCAAGATGGTCGAGGACCTGGTGGAAACGCGTTTGATGCTCGAGTCGCAGACAGCGTTTCTGGCGGCGAGCAAGGCCACTGTCGCCGATCTGAAGCGCATCGCGGAAGCTGTCCAAGGCATGGAGAAGCACGTTGCCGACCCGGAGCGCTACCTCGAATTCGACTTACAGTTCCACCAGGGGATCGCCCGGGCGACACAGAACTCGATCTTGCACAGCCTGCTCAGCACCACACGTGGTTACTTGCAGGCGTGGATCCGGGAGACGCTGGCGGGCTCTTCCCGCCGTCCCCGGCTCTCGATCAAAGAACATAAGCGCATTCTCGAAGCGCTGACCCACCGCGATAGCGCCCGCGCGCGCGACGCCATGAGCGAGCATATCCTTTCCTCGAGCAGGGATCTGAAACGTCACTTGTCCCCGAAAGCCGCCGCAGGCTATGGTACGCCCGCCAGATAGAAGGCCACCACGGGCATGGAGAACAGCGTGCTGTCCAGCCGGTCGAGCCAGCCGCCGTGTCCGGGGAGCATGTTGCCGCTGTCTTTGACGCCGCCTCCGCGCTTCATGGCCGATTCGACCAGATCGCCGAGCTGTCCGGCGATGCCGGCCGCAAGCGAGAGGACGACGGTGTGCCACAGAGGCGTCGCCGGCAGCACCCGCCCCAGCAGCAGTGTTCCGTAGGCGGTCACCGCCAGCGCCGAGATGATGGCGCCCTCCCAGGTCTTCTGGGGACTCACCACCGGCGCCAGCTTGTTTCGCCCGTAAGCCTTGCCGGCGAACATGGCCGCCGAATCGCCGATCCAGTTGAGGCTGACGGCGAAAAAGACCCACCACGGGCTGCGCTGATGCAGCAGCAGAGCGCAGCGCCACGCCCCGAAAATGTACAGCATGCCGAGCAGCAGGACGGCAGCGGCCGCGAACGTTCTGTTCAGCTCGCCGCCGCGCAGCAACCAAAGCGATGCGGCCAGCGCGAGCGCTACCGCCAGCCGCCAGTCGGCGACCGGGGCAAACAGAAACGCCAGCCCTCCCACCTGGCCCAGCCACACCGGCAGCCGGACGTTCTGCGCTGCCGCAATGAATCCGTATTCGTGGAAGCACAGGAAGGCGAGCGCGGCGACCACCAACTGGAACAGCCAGCCGGGACTGAAAAAGATCGCGTAGACCGCAGCGGGGATCAGGATGAGCGCGGTGAGGAACCGCCTCATGGGGCCGGAACCCCAAGCACCTCAGCGACCAGCTCCTCGGAGTTCGTCGAGGCCGCCGGCGTCAGGCCTCCGAACCGGCGGTCGCGCTTTTGATATTCGGCCACCGCGCGCAGCAGGTCGATGCGTTTGAAATCCGGCCAGAAAGTTTCGGTGACGTACAATTCGGCATACGCAATCTGCCACAGCAGAAAATTGCTGATGCGCATCTCCCCCGAGGTGCGGATGAGCAGATCGGGATCAGGCTGCCCGGCGGTGTAAAGCTGAGATGCCAGCATTTCCTCATCCAGCCGCAGGTCTTCGGTTGTGCCTTCCAGGCGCGCTTTGTCGATCAGGCGGTTCACGGCATCCACAAGCTCGGCGCGGCCTCCATAGTTGATGGCCAGGTTCACCTGGAGGCCGGAGTTGTGCGAGGTCGCCTGGATCGCCTGCTCGAGGTCATCCTGAGCGCTTGCGGGCAACGCCTCGATGCGGCCAATGACATTCAGGCGGATATTGTTCCGCAGCAGGCGAGGCAACTCGATCTTGAGGTAATAGCGCAGCAGGCGCCAAAGCGTCTCTACTTCGGTGCGCGGCCGCTTCCAGTTCTCCACCGAGAAGGCATACAGCGTCAGGTAGCCGAGGCCCATGCGGGCGCAGGTTTCCACCACTGCCCGCACCGGCTCGATGCCCGCCTTGTGGCCGGCGACCCGCGGCAGGCTCCGCATGCGGGCCCAGCGCCCGTTGCCATCCATGATGATGGCGATGTGCGCGGGCAGACGGGCCGGGTCGATCGTCAGGGCGAGCTCCCACTCCTCGTCCGCCGGAGTCAACACCGCAAACAGATCCCGCATGCGCGTAAGGACCATAGTAACGCGAGCCTTGCGCGATGTTCCACTGCTCCCGGCACGAGCCGTCCAAGTCTGATAGAATCTCCTATTCTCAAGGAGAGAACGGATGAGCCGACTTACGCTACTGTTTGTTCTGACGGCAGCCTTGCTGCCTGCCCAAACCAAGAAGATCCTTGCCTGGAATACGCCGCCGGAAGGCGTGCGCGAGCTCCAGGGAATTACCGACAAGGCAAGAATTGTCGCCGTCAGCAAGGAGAACGTGATGCAGGAGATCGCCGACGCGGACGCGTTCCTCGGCGACATCACGCCGGAGCTGGTCCGCGCCGGCAAGAAGCTCAAGTGGGTGCAGACGCGCAGCGCCGGAGTCGAGCGCTCGCTGCATCTTTCCGGCGGCAATGACCTGCGAGACAGCAATATCATATTGACCAACAACCAGATCGTGCAGGGCCCGGAAATCGCCGACCACGCCATGGCCATGCTGCTGTCCCTGACGCGGGGGTTGCCGGGCTTCATCGAGATGCGCAAGCAGGGCCGGTGGCAGGCGCGCCGTGGAGCCCTGCTCGAGCTGAATGGGCGGACCGCGGTCATCATCGGACTCGGAGGCATCGGCCAGCAGATCGCCATGCGGGCCTGGGCCCACGGCATGCGCGTCATCGGCGTGGATCCGGAGGATATCCCGTACTCGCCGTTCTGGCCAAGAGTGGTGAAGCCGGATCAGCTTGATGAAGTGGTCCCCGAGGCGGATGTGATCTTCATCTCCGCGCCGCACACTACGATGAGCCACAAAATGATGGGCGCCAGGCAATTCGACATGATGAAGAGGGATTCCTTCTTCATCGCCGTCAGCCGGGGCGGCATCTACGACATGAATGCGCTCGTCAAGGCCCTCGACAGCAGACGGCTGGCCGGAGCGGGCGTCGACGTGACCGACCCCGAGCCACTCCCGGAAGGCCATCCGCTCTGGAAGTTCGACAACGTGATTATCACACCGCACATCGCCGGGCGGTCGGACAAAGACGCCGCCCGGATGACGAACACGATCAAAGAGAACATCAAGCGGTTCTGCGATGGCAGGCCGCTGATCAACGTAGTCGACAAGCAGAAGGGGTATTAGCCGGTGATTTCGAGGCGGTTCGCGCTGGAGGCTGCCGGCGCGCTGGCCGCCTCGCGGCTTGAGGCGGCAACGCTCCCCAATTTCGTCCTCGTCACCTGCGACGATCTCGGCTACGCGGATATTGAGCCCTTTGGCGCCAGGCCCGGCTGCACGCCGAACCTGGCGCGGATGGCGCGGGAGGGAGTGCGCTTCACTTCGTTCTACGCAGCCCCTGTGTGCTCCCCGTCGCGGGCGGCGCTGATGACCGGATGCTATCCCCGGCGCGTTGGTCTCGACTTCGGATCCTGGCACGCCGTGCTCATGCCGGGTGACTGGCACGGGCTGAATCCGGGCGAGATTACGGTCGCACGGCTGCTGAAGTCGCGCGGGTACGCCACCGCCTGCATCGGCAAGTGGCATCTCGGCGATCAACCCGAGTTCCTGCCGGCGCGCCACGGCTTCGATGAATATTATGGCCTGCCCTATTCCAATGACATGCGGCCGTCGCCAAAGCCCGCCGGGGCCATCGAGCGGCCGCACCCGCCTCTCCCGTTGCTGAGAAACGACAAAGTGGTGCGCGAGGTCACCGATCAAGGCTTCCTCACCAGCGCTTATACGGAAGAAGCCTTGCGCTTCCTCCGCCGGAGCCGCGGCAAGCCGTTCTTCCTGTATCTTCCGCACTCGATGGTGCACGCGCCGCTGGCGGCTGGGCCCAGGTTTCTGAACAAGACCGGCAAAGGCCTTTTCGCTGATGCGCTCGCGGAAGTCGATTGGAGCGTCGGCGAGATTCTTTCGTTTCTGGAACGGCAGGGCCTCGCCCGGAACACGCTGGTCATCTTCCTTTCCGACAATGGCGGCACGCCTCGCAGCAACAACGCCCCGCTGCGAGGCAACAAAGGCAGCATCTGGGAAGGCGGTGTGCGCGTACCGGCGATCTTCCGGTGGCCTGGCCGCATCCGGGAAGGGAAGTCAACCGACGAGATCGCCAGCAATATGGATATCTTGCCGACGCTGGCCAGGCTCGCCGGCGCGGAACCGCCGCGCGACCGCAAGATCGACGGCCACGACCTGTGGGATCTGCTGGCTCAACCGGGCGCAAAATCCGGATACGACGCCTTCTTCTATCACCAGACGACGAGGCTAAGCGCCGTCCGCGCCGGTCCGTGGAAACTGCACACCACCGGCGAGCTGTACGATCTCGCCGGCGACGCCGGTGAATCGCACAACGTCGCCTCGGAGCATCCGGACGTCGTCACGCGCTTGAACCGGAAGCTTGCTGAAGCTCGCGCCGATCTGGGGGACGGAGAGCAGAAAGGGCCGGGGTGCCGGCCCGTGGGCAAGGCGAAAGGGCCGCTGCGCTTCTGGATTCCGCGTCACCCGGACAGCGGCTACCCGCCGCATGCACCGGTAAAATACGTGGCCGGCAGCCCGGTCAGTTGACGGAAGCTTGAGGCCGCATTTCGCCCCAGCGTGAGCTTCGCTTTCGTTATCCTAAAGATCTGGAAGGATATGCCGATCTTCTATCGTGGTGCCGGAGTCGGCACGTATTGGCATCAGAATGATGCCAGGTTGACGGGCTTTACTTCCCATCATCCGGGGGCAGGGGCTCAATGGCATAGAATTATGTACCATATTGCTCGTGGAACCACTGTAAGCCCTTACGTATCTTTGACCAGATCTTATGGTGTGGCATATGGTTACGCGGTGGCAGGCCGTGAGCTTCCTACTCCGGCAAAGCCAGGTTACGTTTACCAGGTCCTGATCGACGAAGTTGACGGTTTTGGTACGAGACTGATTGATCCAGTCCAGGCTGTTGCTGAAAACCTCGGTTCGCCCCTTGCAGAAAGATCGTGGCACCACGATGGCACGCAGGAATTCCTCTTGGGTGTCATCTCACCTTCACGACACTTCGAGATCCTTGAAAAGCCCGCCCTGTTCCCACCGCCGGGCGAGGGGACACCCCGCCCTCCGTTGCTGTCCATAGAGCTGGAAACTCTGGTGCGTGCGCTGCGGGATGCAGAGGTGTTGGCCCTCGGCGCCGTCGCTAAGGCCCAGGTTCTGGAACGTTTCGAAATCCATGGGGACAAGTCAAATGAAGACAGAACGAGTTTCGCTCCTCGTTAGTACCAGACCTGACGTGGACATAACATTTAGTTCGGCCAATCTTTTCCTGGAACCCAACCTCCCCTTTGCTATTGTTTACTTCAGTATTCAAGGTCAAGAACGCGCGCAAGGGCTGAGGCTGGACTTGGATAAGAGGGTCTTCCTTGACCATTTCGAGGACTCCAGCCTGGAGACGGAAGCGTCTCGTTGCGCCCCTGTAATTGCCGGCGAGCTTGCCGTGGAATTAGCCAGACTCACAGTAGCGCCTCGAGTGCACAAAGCTGGACGCGCCTCTGGGGGCATCTCTTCCACGGCCGAATAATCTCAGCCTCCCCGTCCGGCTCTCGGAACCCGGCGGCAGGCTCCTCCGTACTACCATGTGACGGGGGAAAGTGCATGACGCCCACGCTCACCAGCCTCAGCGGACTGCTCGGCATCGCGTTTGCTTCCGGAGTCAATCTGTATGCCGCCGTGCTGGTGGTCGGGCTCGGCATCCGCTACCACTGGCTTCAAGGCCTTCCTCCAGAGCTGGCGCCGCTGGCGCATCCGGCGGTGCTGATCGCCGCCGCGGTGCTGTACTCGATCGAGTTCTTCGCCGATAAGATCCCCTTCGTGAGCGCCTTCTGGGATACGATCCACACCTTCATCCGCCCCCTCGGCGCCGCCGCGATGGCGGTAACCGCCGCTTCCGCGCTCGGCCCCGTCGAGCAGACGCTGGCGGGATTGCTGGGTGGAGCGCTGGCGCTCACGTCGCACGCCACCAAGATGGGCGTCCGGCTGCTCGCTCACGGCACCGGCGAGCCGCTCACGCAGGCGGGGTTGAGCCTGGCTGAAGATGTGTTCGCCGCCGGACTGGTGATCCTGGTTGCCCGGCATCCGTACATCGCGCTGGCGATTGTGCTCCTGCTGCTGATCCTCATCGCCTGTATTCTGCCGCTGATCTGGAAGGCGATTTTCGCGATCTTCCGCGGCATTCGCGACCGCTTGTTCAGAACTGGAACCGCAGCGCGAGTTGCAGAATCCGCGGGTCGTACGCCTGCGTCGTCTGCATAAACTGGACGCTGTTTTGCCCCGCGCTCGGCCCCACCAGGTTTACGCGATTGAAGGCGTTGAACATCTCGAAGCGGAACTGCGCCGCCATGCTCTCGCGAATCTGGAAGCCTTTGACGAGCCCGAGATCGACGATCGCAATGCCCGGCCCGCGGAACATGTTGCGTCCCAGATTGCCGAAAGTGCCCAACGGGTTGGGTGCAAAAGCCGGTTTGCGCAGCCACTCGAAGATCCGCTCTCCACGGCTGCGGCCGTCGGGGAAGTAGGGATTCCCGATCAGGTCGGCGCGCTGCCCTCCGGTGCCCGTGCGCGCGTTGTCGACGCCGCTTCCTACCGTGAACGGATAGCCGCTGGCCAGCGCCACAATGCCATTCAGACTCCAGCCGCCGAGCAGCAGATTCGCGGCCCGGCCGGTCGATCGGAACGGCAATTCCCAGACGCTCGACAGATTGAACACGCTCCGGCGGTCAAAATCCGACGGCCCTTTGTCGAAGGCCTGGTTGTATGGATTGGTGCGCACATTCCCCGTTGCTTTGTTCGCGGATGTGTCGTCGATCGATTTGGCGAACTGATAGTTGGCCAGCAGGGTGACGCCTTTGCTGAAGCGCCGCTCCGCCGTAATCTGGAACGCATGGAAGGTGGAGTTGCTCACCGGCTCGACGATGGTGGAGGCGCCCAGCCCCGGAGCGTAGGGCCGGCGCTGATTCGTGGTTGCCGTGGTCACGCCGGGCGCATACACGGCGGCGTTCAGTTCGCGTAACGCGACCAGTCGCGTCCCCTTGGATGCGGCGTAGGAAGTGCGCAGCACGAAACCCGCCGGCAGTTCGCGCTCCACCGTCAGATTCCACGCCTGCAAATATGCATTCCTCATGTCGCCGGCGTACAGGAATTGCGTGCTGTACTGCGGGAACAGCACATCGCGCGGCGGCGTTGTGCTCCCGGGGAAGGGATTGACTGTGCCGGCGTATGGGTCGGCAAAGCTGTTCTGCGCGTTGCCGTTGGTGGTCAGCACGGTGCCGAACGGCGCCTGGTTGGCCTGGCTGTTGGTCGAGATGGTGTTCGAGCGGTCAAAGAAAATGCCATAACCGCCACGCACGGATGTCTTGCCGTCGCCGAACACGTCCCATGCGAAACCGATGCGCGGGCCCAGGTTGCCCCGCACGGTCGGAAAACCGCCCTGCGGAACATTCGGATCGCCTGGATACACGACCCCTTTGGGGGCGTTGCTGTAGCGCTGCGATTGCACGCCCGGGTACCACGAACCCAGCTTGCCATCCACATCCGTGTACGGAAAGAAAGGCTCCCAGCGAACGCCCAGATCCACCGTCAGCCTGCGCGCCAGTTTCATCGAGTCGTTGACGAACAGATTCACGATGCTGAAGCGCGTTTTCTTGTATTCGCCGATCCCCTGCGTCAGGGTGAAGAACTTGCCGACCATGAAGTCGGCCAGCGCATCCGTAGTGAACGGCGCCGAGCTGTTGAAGGCCCATTGCCCGTTGGCGCGGAAGTTGTTCACGATGTCGCCGATGCCGTAGCCGTACTCGCCGCCGAAGGTGATGTTGTGCCGTCCTTTGGTCCACCGCACGGTGTCCGACGCCTGATATTCATCGCGCAGGAACCGGTTGGTGTCGCCGGTGTTCAACGTGCCCCAATAGCCGGCAACGGTGACGTGGTACTGGGTCTGGTCGTCGTTGTAATACTTCGAGCCGAGCTGCACCAGGCTCTTGGGCGGATAGACCGGCTTGTTCTTGCCGTCGGTGCGGTTGAAGCTGAACAGGACCTGGTTTGTCAGTGTTGCGCCGAAGACATGCGTGTCTGTCAGGGCGATGCTGTTGTTGAGCCATGTGCGTCCGGTGGTCTGCTCGAGGTAATTTTTCGCATTCAGGTAGGCCGGAGTCAGCGCCCAGGAGCGCCAGTAGCGGCCGCTCAGGCGGTTCTTGGCGGTGATCTGCTGGTCGCCACGCGCCAGCACCTGATGATCGTCATAGCTGGCCGGCGCCGAGATAAAGATCGTGTTACCGGAAGGCGGAGTTGGAATGAAATCGAGAATACCGCGGCTGATGGCGCTGAGCTGTGACGCGGGAATCTGGTTGTTGGGATAGTTTCCGCCGCCGAACGGATCGCGCAGGGGCCGTCCCAGGGCGGAGAAATCGCCGCGCCGCTGCGCCTCTGTCGCCACCACGCGCCGCCCTTCCGCGGGATTCTGCCTTAGCAGCGTGCCCTGGTAGCTGAAGAAGAAAAAGCTCTTGTCCTTGCCGTTATAGAGTTTCGGGATCAGCGCCGGGCCGCCCCAGACGCCGCCGAACTGGTTGCGCTTCAGCCCGTCATCCATTTTCGTCGCGCCCACGGCGGGAGCGAAGAAATTCGCCGCATTGAGCGACTTGTTGCGCACGTATTCGAAGAGGCTTCCATGGAAATCGTTTGTGCCGGAGCGGGTGACCGCGTTCACGATCCCGCCGGCGTTGCGGCCGAACTCCGCGCTGAAGTTGTTCACTTGCACGCTGAATTCCTGCAACGCGTCGGGATTCGGCAGCGGGTTCGCCGCATTGCTGTAATGGTCATTGTTCTGCGCGCCGTCCAGAATATAGTTGGTGGTGTTGCCGCGGCCGCCGTTCACCGAGACGGGCTGCACGCCGGGATAGGTGGTGCCGCTGGTCAGGTCGGCTCGTGTGTCGATCACGACGCCCGCCACCAGCCGCATGAGCTGTGTCGGGTTGCGGCCGTTCAGCGGCAGCTCGGCGATGCGCTTCTGGTCGACGACGTTCTTCAGCGTCGCCGTCGACGTATCGACCGTCACCGCCTGGGCATTGACGGTGACTGACTCGATGGTCGCTCCCACAGCGAGTGGAATATCCACACGGGCGATTTCGTTCACCTGAAGCCGGATGCCTTTCGCTTCATATTTCTTGAAGCCGCTGGCTTCCGCCGTCAGATCGTACACGCCGATGGGAATGGCGCGGATGTTGTAGACGCCTTCGCCGCCGCTGGCGGCAGTGAAGGTGGCGTGTGTGCCGGTGTTGACAGCGGTGACAATCGCGTTGGGGACCACCGCTCCCGTCCCATCGGTGACGACGCCTGAGATGCTGCCAGTGACGTTTTGAGCAGCCAACGGAGCCGCCGCGGAGAACAGGATGCAAAGTGCAATGAGTGCCTTCATGACTTGAAACCCCCGGAATGCGCGTTTGCGCTTTGATTCTTCCGTGCAGTATATAAGATTCGATGCTCATGAACAAGGCGGCCGCTTGGGCGCTGCTGGCCGGGCTCGCCTGGTCCGCCGATCTGGACCTGCGCAACGCAGTGGTCATCGCTCCCGCCAATCCCGCCAAGTCCGAGCAGAAAGCGGTGCAAGCGCTGGTCGAAGAAATCGAGAAGCGGACGCAGATCCGGCTCCCCGTCGCCGGCGCTCCCTCACGCGGACAGCCGGCGATCCGGCTCACCAGGAGAGCGGCGGGCCGCCCCGCCGAAGGCTACCGGCTGCTTGCTCGGGAAAGCGAAGTCCTGATCGAAGGCAACGACCCGCGCGGCGTTCTTTTTGGAGCGGGCCACCTGCTGCGGCTGCTGCACCTCGGCAAGCAGATCATTTCGCTGCCGGCGGACATCGCAGTGGACACGGCGCCGAAGTACCCTCTCCGCGGCCACCAGCTCGGCTATCGCCCCAAGACAAACTCGTATGACGGCTGGACGCTCGCCATGTGGGAGCAGTACATCCGCGACCTCGCCATGTGGGGCACGAATGCCATCGAGCTGATTCCGCCGCGCTCCGATGACGACGACGAGAGCCCTCACTTCCCGCTGCCGAAGATGGAAACCATGATCGGCATGTCGCGGATCATCGATGATTACGGGCTCGATGTGTGGGTCTGGTATCCGGCGATGGATCGCGACTACTCGGATCCGAAGACCGTCGAATTCGCACTGAATGAGTGGGGCGAGGTCTTCCGCAGGCTGCCGCGCATCGATCACGTGTTCGTCCCCGGTGGGGATCCAGGTCACACACATCCGCGTCCTCTGATGGCTCTGCTCGAAAAGCAGACTGCTAACTTACGCAAGTATCACCCCAGGGCCCGGATGTGGGTCGCGCCTCAGGGCTTCAGCCAGGAGTGGCTCGACGAGTTTTACGGCATCGTCCGCAAGGAGCCGGCGTGGCTGGCGGGCATTGTCTTCGGCCCGCAGAACCGGGTCAGCCTGCCGAAACTGCGCGCTACGATTCCGGGCAACTATCCCATTCGCCACTACCCCGACATCACGCACAGCCTGCGTTCGCAATACCCTGTGCCGGATTGGGACGTCGCTTACGCGCTGACGCTCGGGCGCGAGCCGATCAACCCGCGCCCGCTGGATCAGGCCGCCATCTTCCGCCTGTTGCAGCCTTACACGAACGGTTTCCTCACCTATTCGGAAGGCTGCAACGACGATGTGAACAAAATCGTCTGGAGCGCGCTTGGCTGGAATCCCGGTGCGGATGTCATGCAGGTGTTGCGCCAATATGCGCGCACCTTCATCGGCGCGCACTTCGAGGAAGCTTTCGCGCAAGGTCTGCTTGCATTGGAACGAAACTGGCGCGGGCCGCTGGCCTCGAACTCAGGCGTGGATACGACGCTGGCGCAATTCCAGGCCATGGAGCGGGCGGCCACGCCGCGCGATCTGCTGAACTGGCGCTTCCAGCAGGCGCTCTACCGCGCCTATTACGATGCCTGCACACGCAGCCGCCTGCTCGAGGAAACGGCCGCGGAGAATCGCGCCATGGAAGCGCTGCGGCAGGGCAATCTTGAGGAAGCCGAACGCGTGCTCGATGCCGCTGCCCGGAACAAGCCGGCGCAGGCGCTCCGCGCTCGCGTATTCGAATTGGCCGAAGCGCTCTTCCAAAGCATCCGCATGCAGTTGAGCGTCGCCAGGTACAGAGCGATTGCCGTCGGGCGGGGCGCCAACCTCGATGCCATCGACATGCCGCTCAACAGCCGCGCGTGGCTCAAGAGCCGCTTCGCCGAAATCCGCACATTGTCTTCGGATGCGGACAAAGGCCGCGCCATTCGCGAGATTCTGGATTGGACGAACCCTGGCCCCGGAGGCTTCTACGACGACCTCGGCAATCCTTCCGCCCAGCCTCACCTGGTGCGTGGCCTGCCGTATGAGAAGGACCCTGCCCATCTGGAATCGCCGCTGATGGGATTTGCCATCAATCCCGATGCGCGCATCGCACCGTGGCGCGTCTCCTGGCTCACGCACGCCGAGGCTTTGAACGACGCCGCCATCACCATGCAATATGACAACCTCGATCCCAAGTCGCGCTACCGGGTCCGCATCGTCTATGCAGGTGAGACTCTGCCGCATGAGATTCGACTGACTGCCGATGGACAATATGAAGTGCATCCGTTCCGCCCCAAGGATCGCCCGGTGAAGCCGGTGGAGTTCGACATCCCCCCGGCTGCCACTGCCGATGGCAAGTTGACGTTGCGCTGGGAGCGCAGGGCCGGCCTCGGCGGCAACGGCCGGGGCGTGCAAATCAGCGAAGTCTGGCTTATTCGACAATAAGACAAATGATTCCGAAATCCTGGCAGAACCCCGTCCGCGTTGCGCTCCGGGAAGGGAAGCCGGTTGTAGGCATCACCATCACCGCCGCCAGCGTCGAGATCGCCGCGCAGGCCGCGCAAATGGGCTTCGACTTCCTGTGGATCGAGATGGAGCACTCGCCGATCACGCTCGAGACACTGCGAAGCATGGTGCTGGCGACGCGTGGCTTACCGGCGATTCCGTTCGCCCGTGTTCCGGTGGTCGAAACATGGACGGCCAAACGTGTCCTGGACATGGGGGTGCTCGGCGTCATCTTCCCATTCACCAGCACGCCGGAGCTGGCGCGCATCGCCGCCGCCGCCGCTCAATACCCGCCTCACGGCCGCCGCGGCCACGGCGCGGGCCTGGCTTCCTTCCGCTGGCAGCCGGAAGAAGGGTACACCGATTTCGCCGACCGCAACGTCATGACCATCGCCATGATCGAAGAAGCGCACGCGGTCGAGCGCATCGGCGAAATCGCCGCCACGCCGGGGATCGATGTGCTGTTCATCGGCACCAGCGACCTTTCCTTCTCGATGGGTCTGCGTGGAAAGCAGGATGATCCCCGCCTTCAGGAAGCGCTGGCGAAAGTGGTCGCCGCCGCCAAAGCGAGCGGCAAATTCGCCGGTCGTCCTGCGGCGACAGCGGCCGCGATGGGAAAGGCCATCGAGCAGGGCTTCCAGTTTTTTCAGGCTCCAGCCGACGTGCGTCTCCTCGCTGAAGGCGCCCGCCAGATCCTCGAGCCGCTCGGCAAGACGGGTGTCGCCGATCGCCCGCTGTACTGAGCGCACAATCCTGTATACTGAACTGCAGTTTGGACGTGTGACGAAATTAGTGTGCCAACCGCTCCCTAACGGTCGCGGCTCGGAAGCGCTTTCTGAGCCGCGCGCGTGAGCAAGCGGAGGTGTCAGGATGGCGGCGAAGAGGATCATTGCGGTGGTGGGCGCAACCGGAGCACAAGGCGGCGGACTGGTTCGCGCCATTCAGAACGATCCCAACGGCGGATTCCAGGCGCGGGCGCTGACCAGGGACGTCCATTCCTTGAAGGCGCAGGAACTGGCCAAGCTGGGCGCCGAGGTGGTGGCCGCGGACGTGGATGATCCGGAAAGCCTGAAACTCGGGCAGCCAGGCACGCGGGACTCGAACACGTCATCTGGTCAACGTTCGAAGACACCCGCCGCTGGATCCCGCTCAGCGACCCTCGCATGCCAACCCTGATGGGGAAGTACAAAGTGCCGCATTTCGACTCAAAAGGCGATTCCAACCGCTTGTTCACCGAAGCCGGCCTGCCTACGACCTTTTTGCTGACATCGTTCTATTGGGAAAACTTCATCCACTTTGGAATGGGTCCCCAGAAGGGTCCGGATGGCACACTGGCGATCACTTTTCCGATGGGCGATAAGAAGCTGCCGGGCATCGCGACCGAAGACATCGGCCGCTGCGCCTACGGCATTTTCCAACAGGGCGGCGAGTGGATCGGAAAAACAGCCGGTATTGCCGGCGAGCACTTGACTGGGGAGCAAATGGCGGCCGGTTTCAGCAAGGCTCTCGGTCAGCAGGTTCGATATCACGATGTGCCGCCCGAGGTGTACCGCGGCTTAGGCTTCCCGGGCGCCCAGGATCTGGGCAATATGTTTCAATTCAAGCGCGACTTTCAGGAGGTCTACTGCGGCGCACGCGACGTCGCGATCGCACGCGCTTTGAATCCTCGGCTCCAAACGTTCGATCAGTGGCTGGCCGCGAATGTCTTCCGCATCCCGATCCACAAGGGCAGCGCCGGCGCATAAGCAGTTGTATGACCCGGCGCTCTTTGTCCATCCTGCTCGGCGGCGCCGCGGCCGCGAGGGATGGATGTCCTTCTTTGCCGACGACGCCACAGCATTCCCCGCCGGCCAGCCGTTCATCAGCGGCAAGCAGCAGCTTCGCGCGCATTACGCGAAGATGTTCGCCGCTCCCGATTTCCAGATCTCCTGGAAACCAGTGAAGGGCGACGTTGCCGCCAGCGGCGATCTGGGGCTACACGATCGGCGTGGCTGAATTCAGGTATTTGCGCATCCGCTCCCTCACGGTCGCGGCTCTGTTTCGGAGCCGCGCGCGTCAGCAAGCGGTCTTACGCAAACGCTACACCACCGACAGCGTCAGCGGATCCCAATGAACCGGCCTTCGCTCGAAGTAACTGACGTTGCACAGCAGCGCGGGTCCGGCGGTGCGCAAGCCGAAGACCGCGTCTTCGAAGTGCGGCTTGCCGGAGCGGACGGCGTTGTAGAAATTGACATGGTGCTCGCGGTGCGGATTGTGGCTCGAGGGCGGCTGATAGCGTTCTGTTGTCTCCGGCCGAAGCGCGTCGGCGCTGGCGTTGGTCCGCGGATACCGGGCGTGGTACTCCTTGAGGAACTGCTCCTGCACGGCCTGAGCAAATGTGCTGATCGTGTAGCCTGGCTCGGTTTCGCGCGGCGAACGCGAGAGCGTGACGCCAGTCATGGTCGCCGTCATCACGCCTTCGCTGCCGACAAAGCGGACGCCAAACGACTCGCCGCTTCCGCCGGAAACGAAGTTGACCTTGAGCGACAGCGTAAACTCGGGATGGCTTTCGGTGCGCGGGTAGTCGGCCACCGCCAGCATGACGTCAGGTGCGTCGCGGCCGTCTTTCCAGAAGCGCAGCCCGCCGGTGGCAAACACGCGCGTCGGGCCGAGGGCCCCGGTTACCGTGTGAATGCCGGTGAACAGGTGCACAAACAGGTCGCCGGCGAGGCCCGTTCCGTAGTCGTTGTAATTACGCCAGCGGAACAGACGGACGGGCTCGAAGGGGCGCTTGGGAGCTTTGCCGAGGAAGCGGTCCCAGTCGACATTCTGCGGCGAGGCATCGGGTGGAATCGAGTATTGCCAGGCTCCCAGGGCCGAGTTGCGGTCGAGCCAGGATTCGATCATGTTCAATTCGCCGATGGCGCCGCCGCGAAACAGATCCCGCGCTTTCAGAAACGACAGCGAGCTTGCGTACTGGCTGCCGATCTGTAGAATCCTGCCCGATTTCTTCTGCGCTTCGATCACTGGCTTGCCTTCCGCGATCGAGTGCACCATCGGCTTTTCGCAATAGACGTGTTTGCCGGCCGCCAGCGCCTCGATGGTAATGGCGGAATGCCAGTGGTCCGGCGTAGCGACGATGACAGCGTCGATGTCTTTGCGCGCCAGAACCTCGCGGTGGTCCCGTGTGGTCAGAATGTGGCTGCCCCAGATTTCTTTGGCGCGGGTCAGGCGGCCATCGTAGACATCGCAGCAGGCGGCCAGTTCGACCCCGGGGATGGTGACGGCCATGCGGGTGTCGCCCATGCCCATGCCGCCCGACCCTATGAGGGCGATGCGGATGCTGTCGCTGGCGGAGAGTCGCGTTTGTTGAGCGGCTGCCTGTGCGGCCAAAGTGGCCGCGCTGGAAGATTGCAGGAAATTCCGGCGAGTGGTTGCCATGCTCTTATGTTAGCCTCCGGAGCTTGCTTCTATAATGACGCTATGCGCGTCCGTCGTTTTGCAATCGCTCTCTTGTGTGCCATGGCTGCGGGAACTGCCGTGCGGCAGCTTCTTTCGCAAGCGCCCAGGCCGGTTGTCCCGCCGCTGGGCGGGAAGGTCGAGTTTCGTACGGGAGGCTATTTCCCGCCGGGCTTTCCACTGCACGGCCAGGTAAAGCTCGTTTCGGCCCCGGTGGTCGAGATGGGGACGCGCAACCGGCACCGCGTCGAGTACACCGTCGGCGACATGGCCATCGAGACGGGAATGACGATCGAGGTGTGGAAGCACTTCACCAGCGATGCCGAGGAGTTTCAGATTGCCGATCCGGACGCGGCCGCCTGGTTCGGCGTCGAGCTGCCGGCCGGCGTGAAGGGCAAGACAGTCGTCCACACCAACTGGAGCCAGCGCAACACACCCTCGGTTTTCCCTTATCGCAAGTGCGCCGGCATCACCCTGACCGAAGGCCGTCTCAAGCAGGGCGACGTGGTGCGGTTCGACCTCGGCGGCCCGAAGGGCGTGCGCATGCAGTTCTATGAGGAGAACCTGTTCAATTTCCGCTTCGTGATTGTGAACGGGGATGAGGTGTTGGGCTATGGAGGCGACGCAGCGCTGAAAGTCACCGGCGGGCCGCTGAAGAAACTGCGAGTACAGGCGCCCAGCGTAGTGAAGCGTGGCGAGGCGTTTGCCGTGGAAGTGGTGCCCATGGACGACTGGGTCTCGCTGGCGAAAAATCCGCAGGGACTCACGCTGCGGGCGCGCTCGAAGGGCATCGAGGGAGGCGCGTTCCGCTGGGAGGAGCCGCTGTTGCACTACGTCGCCCGCGATGTGAAAGCGACCCAAACCGGCGTGCTTCGGATCGCGGTTGAAACAGCCGATGGCCGTTTGGGCGCGGTCAGCAATCCCATCTGGGTGGAGGACGACCCGCTGCGCGGCATCTACTTCGGCGAGATGCATCAACACACCTACCTCCATGACGGGCGCGGCGTCTTCGAGGAGCTGTATCTGTACGGCCGCCGCGTCGGGCTGCTCGATTTCGGCGCGGTTACGCCGCATCACGAATTCCTCACCGGCAACGGGCCGGCGTTTTACCTGCGCGGCCGGAAGTTCCCCAATGACGACTGGCCGCTGCTGCAATCGACCACCAAACTGGTGAACGGCTGGCAGGGTTTCGTTTCGCTGCTCGGCTACGAGTACAGTGTCGGCACGCAAATCGGCGGGCACCACAACATCTTCTACAACGCCGACCGTGCGCGAAGCACGATGGAGCTGAATCCGAACGAGACCAGCGCGCCGATTGCGAAGATGCTTCAGACGGTGAAGCTCGCCCGCCTGCCGACGCTGGTGATCCCGCACATTGGCGGCGCGCCGCCCGACTGGTCGCATGCGACCGACCCGCGTGTCGAGCGGCTGTTCGAGATCGCCAGCGTGCACGGCGTGTTCGAGGAGTCGTGGCAGAAGCACCTCGACACCGGCTTGCGTCTGGGAGCGATCGCCGCCGGCGACACGCACACGACGTCGATGGGGATCGCGTACCCCGGGCTGATTTACGTCAACGGCAATGGGCTGGCCGGGGTGCATGCCCACGGAAAAACCCGCCAGCAGATCTGGGAAGGGCTGTACGAGCGGCGCAGCTTCGCGACCACCGGCAACCAGCGCATGCTGGTTGATTTCCGCGTCAACGGCGAGCCGATGGGAGGCGAGATCAGCTCGGCGCTCGCTCGCGAGGCGCGGATTGAAGCCCGCGTATCGGGCACTGCGCCGTTGTTGCGCGTCGAGCTGATCAAGAACAACAAGGTGCTCGAGTCGCAGTCTCCCGCCCGCGGCCGCGGAAGCGTACTCCGCATCGTCTGGGGCGACAATATCTACCAGCGCCGGGCCGCGACCGGTCTCCGTTCCGGCGAATTGCAGCCATCCCAGGGCCGGCTCAAGCTGATTTCGGCGGTGCATCTGGACCAGGCTTTCGAGGAAGTCGCGGCGTCGGGCAGCGGCATCCGCTGGCGCACCGCGGCCGTCTCCAACGATCGCGACGGCGCACTGCTCGATATCTCGGAAGCCGGTGGCACGCTGCGCTTCCGGCTCGATGACTCGGACACGCTGGGCCTGATGGAAGTCGAGATCCCGCTGGACAAGCTGCGCGCCGACGGCTATTTCCGCTGGCGCCAGACGGCGCGCACGGCCTTTTCTCACCCTTACATGAAGGCCATGGGCGTCGAGCCGGCGTTCACTGTCGAATGCGAGCTGGTGGATGGGAGAGCGCCGCTCGACGCCGGCTTTCAATTCGCCGACCGTGAGAAGCTGAAGCCGGGCGATTTCTACTATCTTCGCGTCGAGCAGTTGGACACCAACAAGGCGTGGTCGAGTCCCGTTTGGGTGAATTGACGTGCTCCGGCGTTCGGAGCGGCTGCTGATCGCGTATTTCATTTATTGCGCCGGGTGCAGCGTCCTGATGAACGTGCGCCACGGGGTGCGGCCGGTGACGCTGGCGGTGAATGCGCTGGTGGTCACCGGAGTGCTGCTTCTTGGCTGGGCGGAAAGCCTGCGTCATCGGCGGTTGCTGAGCGTCCTGCGCGACTGGTACCCGCTGCCGCTCATGCTGCTGGCCTACCGCGAGATGGGCTGGTTTGCACCCTATTCGCACAACTACAAGCTGGAACAAGGCTGGATCGGCTGGGACAGGCTGCTGCTGAATCAATGGCTGCTGCGCGACGCCATCGAGAGTGCGGGACCGCTGTTCCCCGCGCTGCTCGAGATCTCCTATTCGCTCGTCTATACCATCGCTCCGTTCTCGATGAGCTGGCTGTACTGGAGACGCCGCACCCAGAGAGTGGACGCATTTCTCACCGCGCTGCTGACCGGGGTCCTGGTTGCGTACGCACTGTTTCCGTTCTTTCCCTCCGAGCCGCCGCGCACGGTGTTCCCCGATCAAGACCTGCCGCGGGTATTTACCAGCTTCCGGCGGTTCAACCTGGCCTTGCTCAGCAACTACGGGATTCACCTGAGCGTGTTTCCGAGCGCGCATGTTTCAGGCGCGTTTTCGGCCGCCTTCGCGATGCGGGAGCTGCTGCCCGAAGAGCCCTGGGTCTGGCGCATGCTGGCGGTGCTGGCGTCGAGCATCGCCACGGCGACCATCTACGGGCGCTATCATTACGCGGTGGACGCGGTTGCCGGATTCGGCATTTCCCTGATCGCATGGCTGGTGGCACGGCATGGTGACCCTGATGGCCACCGCCGGCGATCTGCCTGCCGGTGATATCATGAACAGCCATGAAACGACGTCATGTTCTGCCGGCCCTCGCCGGCACAGCGGTCCCCGGAGCGGCCCAAACCGCCTCTTACCCTCTCCAGTTTCGCGACAGCTTTCTCAAGCACTGGCGAGTGGAACGCGGCTATACGCTGGCAGTGGCGGAGGCCATGCCGGCCGCGGACTACGTTTCCAAACCGGATCCCGCCCAGCGGACATTCGGCGAGCAGCTAGTTCACCTGGCCGCGGCGAATACGGCGTACTTCTCCGCCTTCGGCCTGATCGCTCCGCCGGCGCGCCCCGCGGCTTCCGACAAAGAGACCGCGCGGACCTACATCGCCGCCTCCTTCGACTACGTGATCGACGTCCTGAAGAAGCTCACCGAGAAAGACCTGCTCCGTAAGGATCTGGGCGTGCCTCGGTTCCCTGCTCATACGGGCACCGACCTCTGCCTGCGCGCCTACACGCACACCGCGCATCACCGCGGCCAGGCCATCGTCTACCTCCGGGTGAAAGGCATCACGCCCCCGACCTGGGCCTTTGAGCCTTCGGCATGAAGGCGCTGATTCCGTTCCTGTGCGTCGTGGCGGCGTCCGCTCAGCACCACGCGGGCGGTCCGGAGAAGCCGGCAGTTCTCAAGAGCCCGACGCCCGATCCGAAGCTGCTCATGATGCAAGCGTTCTGGCGCTATGCTCGCGGCGTGGCGGTCGCCGCCTCGGCGTTCGACGCCAGGCTGGCCGGCGGCGATCAGGCCGCTCTCCCGCATTGGCGCAAGGCAGTGGACGCGCAGCACGCGCTGTCGTACGACGAGCCGCCGCCGTGGTATTACCCCGTGCGGGAGTCGCTGGGTGGCGCCCTGCTGCGGAACGGAAATGCCGCCGAAGCCGAAGCCGTCTTTCGCGAAGCGCTGCGGCGCAACCCGCGCAACGGGCGCGCGTTGTTCGGGCTGATGGAGAGTCCGAAGGTCCAGAGGAAGAGAGTGGACGCGGTTGCCGGATTCGGCATTTCCCTGATGGCATGGCTGGTGGCACGGAAGGCGGCGCAGTGAACGAACTTGTATTTCTATCGATGAAACGGATGGCGGAGATGATCCGGCGCAAAGAGATTTCATCCGCCGAGCTGATGGACGCGCACCTGGCGCGGATCGCGAAGGTGAATCCGGAGATCAATGCGGTCGTCGAGATGGAAGCGGAGGAAGCTCGCAACGCCGCCAGGAATGCGGACGCCAGACTGGCCAGAGGCGAAGCCGGCGGGCCGCTCGACGGCGTCCCGATGTCCGTAAAGGGCGCCTGGGATTGCGCCGGCTGGATCAATACGGGCGGCACGCTGGGGCGCAAGGGCCTGGTCGCGCCTCAGGACGCCACCGTGATCGCACGCATGAAGCGAGCCGGCGCGATTCCGATCGGCGTGACGAATCTTCCGGAATTTTCTCTCGCCTTTGAATCCGACAACCTCGTTTACGGCCGCACCAACAATCCCTACGATGTGACGCGAACGCCTGGAGGCAGCGGCGGGGGCGGCAGCGCAGCCATCGCCAGCGGCTGCTCGCCCTTCGAGGTGGGCGGGGATCTGGGCGGAAGCATCCGCGTTCCCGCTCACTTTGCCGGAATCGCGGGCTTGAAGACGACACTTGGCCGCGTTCCGCTCAGCGGCTACTTTCCAGGGCCGTTCGGCATGGTGACCCTGATGGCCACCGCCGGCCCGATGGCGCGCTTTGTCGAGGATCTCGTTCTCACGCTGCCGCTGATGGCGGGGCCGGATTTGCTCGATGCGAGCGCGGTGGATGCGCGGCTGGAGAATCCGGATGAGGTGCGCGTTGACAAAATGCGCTGTGCGTTTCATGCGGACAACGGGATTCATCCGTGCACTCCGGAGACGGCGCAGGTGGTCGATCGAGCCGCAAAAGTAGTAGCGGAAACCGGAGCGGCTGTCGAGGAGGCGCGCCCGCAGGGACTCGAACAGGGTTACGACATTTTCGCGGGGCTGCTGGGCTCCGATGGGGGTGCGGGACTGGATGAGCTGGTGCGGATGTCGGGCACGACGGAGCTCTCGGCGCGCTTCCGTGAAACGCGCGAGTTTTTCGCGCCGCTGGGCGTTTCGGCAGCCGGGCTGCACGGCCTGCTGGTGCGCCGGGACATCTTCCGCATGCAAGTGGTGAGCTTTTTCCAGCGGTACGATGTGCTGTTGTGCCCGGTGTGCGCCTTTCCCGCTCTGCCCCACGGCCAGACGCGGGCGAACCTGCCAGGCTTCTCCTACACGATGGTGCACAACCTGAGCGGCTGCCCGGCCGCGGTGGTGCGCTGCGGCCAGTCGGCGGACGGACTCCCCATCGCCGTTCAGGTAGTGGCGGCGCCGTGGCAGGAGCACAAAGCGCTGGCGGTGGCGCTGCACCTGGAGCGGGTGTTTGGCGGCTGGAGAAGGCCGCCGCGCTGACCTGAACTGGCAACCTTCCCCCCGCCTCGGACTCACTCATAGCGCAGGATGGTCATGGGATCGACCCGCGCCGCGCGTCGCGCAGGCAGCCACGCGGCGGCCAAACCAGCAAGCCCAAGCAATAGAGCGACTGCGCCTATGGAAACAGGATCGAACGGCCTCACGCCCCAGATCAGATCCTCCAGCAAGCGCGAGGTCAGCACCGTGGCGGCCAGGCCAATCGCGATTCCAATGGAAAGCAGCCTGGCTGCCTGGCCTGCCACCAGAGAGCGAATGTCTCCCAGCGACGCTCCCATTGCCATTCGCACGCCAATCTCCCTGGCGCGGCGCGTGACCGCGTTCGCCAGCACGCCATAGACTCCCACCACGGCCAGCAGCAGCCCCAGCGCGGCGAACACTCCAAACAGCACGGCGTTGAACTGCCGCGACGAGAAGAAACTCTCGGTGAGTCTTCGATCCAGCGTCTTCACGTCGGAGACGGGCTGATCCTTGTCGATCGCAAGCACCTGTGCGCGAACCGCCGTCAGAATGGACATCGGCGAGTCCGCAATCGCCCGCACGATCAGACAGTCCGCCAGACCGGCGAGCGTGTGCGGCAGATAGATCTCGGGGATCTCCTCGCGAAAGCTTCCGCCGAACGTATCGCCCACCACGCCCACGATCTCGAGCTGATCACTCGCCATCCGGATGGGAGGCTGCCGGAGCCGGGGAACGCGAACCACAGCCCCCAGGGTTTCTCGTTCCGCGAAGTATCTTTTCACGAACCGCTCGCTCACCACGGCGACCATGCGGCGGGTTTTCATGTCGGCTTCGTCGAAAAACCGGCCCCGGCGCAAAGGAATGCCGTGGACGGAAAGATACGCAGGGCTGACCGAATGAATCGTAACGCGCCGGGAGTCCTGCTGCGCCTGGCCCGCGATCTCGACTGGCGCGGCGAAATTGCCGAACGGGTGGAACCACGTATTGACAGCCGCCGCCGCGACACCCGGCGTCCCGGCGAGTCTTTCCAGCAGGCTCTCGATAAACTCGGCTCGCCGCCTGGAATCCGGATAACGCGCTTCGGCGAAGGGGATGCGGAGCGTCAGCAATGGTCCGGGTTTCACTCCAAGATCCACGCTCCGGACCGCCAGCATCGTTCGCACCATCACTCCAGCGCTCGCCAGAAGAACCACCGAGAGGGCAACCTGCGTCACGACCAGAGCCGCGCGAGCCAGGGAATGGCGGCGGCCGGCGCTCGAGCCCCGGCCGGTCTCCTGGAACGCCGCCGCCAGATTCGTCCTCGATCCATGCCATGCCGGAGCGAGGCCGAAGATGATCGCTTTGGTCCCCACATACGCCAGCAGTACGCCAAGTGCGCCGCCGGCCAGAGCCAGAACGCCGCTTTCGCTCAAGAGTTGCCGCAGCAGACGGCCCCGGCCGGCCCCGAGGGCCGCTCGCATCGCCATCTCGCGTTCCCTGGCGATGCCCTCCGCCAGCAGCAGGCTGGACACGTTCGAGCAGGCGATCAACAGCAGCAGCCCGACCGCCGCCAGCATCAGCCACAGCGTGTCGCGAATCCCGCTTGGGAACGTCTCGGCAAACGACAGCAGCCCCACGCGGAATTTTTCGGGGAACTGCCCCGGTTCGCGCCGGCGTAGTTCTTGTATTAACCGGCTTCAGATCCGCCTCCGCCTGGTCGTCCGTCACACCCTGTTTCAGCCTTCCCAGGACATGCACGAACCAGACACCCTCCTCTCGCCGGCCGTGCCGAAACTCGAGCGGCAGATAAACATCGGCGCCGCGCCACATGAATCGTGGCGGCATCACCCCGAGCACCGTGCGCGCCTTGCCGTTCAACAGCATCGTCTGGCCGACAACATCCGGATGTCCGCTGAACTGCCGCTGCCAGAAGCGGTAGCCGAGCACACATACATCGGCCCCGGCGTCCTTTATTGTGAATGTCCGCCCCACCAGGGCCGCCATAAACCACGCTGAAGACCGACGTCGCCGCCCCGATTCCGAGGGCGATGGAAAGCACCGCCGTGGCCGAGACCCCCGGTGACGCTCTCAAGACGCGACGGAGTTCCCCCGGCAGAGCCATATCCGTTCATCCTAACCACTGCAGGTTGCTTCGATAGGTTCCCTTCATCCGACTGAAGCTCAAAACACAAGCCGCGCCGAACCCTGCATCGCGCGGCTGCCGCCGGCCGAGCTGATGACTCCGAAGGTGGCCGTCTGGTTCATGTTCGTCCCAGGAGCGGAGAAATTCGGCGTATTGGTGGCGCCCGTGGCTTCCATCCGCACCTCGAGCTTCAGCCGCTCGCGGATGGGGAAAGCCTTGAACAAAGCGAGGTTGAGAGACCGGGCGCCGGGCGCCCGTAATTCGTCCAGACTCGGCGGCTCCGGCGTGATCGTGTATTGGTCGGCCAGCGGCCGAAATGCATTGATGTTGAAGAAGGGATTCACCACCCGGCCGGCTTGGACGCGATCGCCCAGCCGGGAGCTGATCGGCCCCTCCAGCCGTGGATTCTCGACGCGGAGCGGACGCCCGTTGGCTTGGGAGACCGAGAGCGGAGTTCCGCTCGCCAGTGTTCCGAATCCGCTCATGGCCCACCCTCCGAACGCCTGCCGCCAGACCGCGCTCATCCCGCGCCCCTGAAACCGCCACGGGAGCGCATACGTGAACGCCAGCCGCATGACGCGCTTCTGATCGAACCCCGACACCGAACGGTAGCGCCGGACGTTGATCACGCTGGTGGTGTTGTTGTCCATCAGCCGCGAAAACGTGTAGGCCAGCAATACGTTGAGCCCCTTGCTGAGCCGCTTGTCCGCCTTCATCTGCATCGAGTGGTACAGCGCCCGCCCGGTGTTGGCGCCTTGCAGCGTCAGCGACGTGAACTGCGGGAAGCGCACCCACAGGCGGTTCTGCGTGATGGTGCTCCCTCCGCCCAGTGTCGAGGTGGCCGGAAAGACGTTCCGGAACGGATTCGGCACCGGGTTGTTTTCCGCGCGCCCGAGCGCAAGATACGTGTCAGGCTTCTCGTTCAGGTTAAAGCTCTCGACCTGCTTGAGGCTGTGCATGCCCATGTAGGCGATCTCGAACACGATCCGCGCGGGCAGCTCCCGCTGGACGCCGAATTGCCATTGCTGGTTGTATGGATTGACCCGCCGGTCGTCGAAAAAGCTCAGCGCGTCGCCCAACTGCGCCCTCAGCCCGACGGAACTGCCGACCGGCTGCTGCAAACCGGCCGGGTAAGGATTGGCCAGCGTCGTGAACGCCGTGGCTCCGCCATCGATGGTGCCGACGAATGGCGTCTGCGCGTTGAACACGTTGAGCGTGCCGAAGAAACCGGTGTTCAGCGAAATGGTCGAATAGAAAGCCCCATAGCCGCCGCGAATCACCGTCTTGGAGAACGGGCTGTAGGCGAATCCGATCCGTGGACCGAAATTGTTCCTGTCGGGACTGATCGCCCGCGCGTTCCCATCGACTCCGGCAAACAGGATGCCACCCCGAAGGTCCAGCCCGGGGACCGCCACCGGAAGCCGCGCATTCTCATCGAAGCGGTAGCTGTTGCGGTTGTAGCGCTCCGTGTACGGCATCTCGAGCTCGTATCGCAGTCCGGCGTTGATGGTCAGCCTGTTGGTGAGTTTCCAGTCGTTCTGCACGAACAGACCGTAGTAGTGGTTCTGAATCGAGGTGGGGCTGTTAAAGCCGAAGCTGCCCGAGTCGGCCAAGCCAAGCAGAGCCGAGGCCATTCCGGACCCGGACGTGTTGGCGGCGTTGCGATTGAACGGATCCGATTGGGTGAACGCCGGTCCGGCCGAAAACGAACCGGTGGCGTTGCCGCCGGGAGAAACGTTGCTGTTGCGCGCCAGCCGGTAGTCCACTCCGAACTTGGTGGCGTGGCGGCCGGTGAGCTTGGTCCAGGTCGACAGCAGTGAATAGACCATCTCACGCGAAAAGGACTGGCTGGCGCCGATGACCGGCAGGTTTTCACCGAGGTCGAAGTTGGACCATCCGCGGAAAGCCTGGTTGCGGACAATCACATCGGGCAGTTGCAGGTCGCCCGGATCGGCGCCGGCGGCCCCGCCGCGAGAGTCGCTGACATAGCTCAGCACACCGAGGCGAACCGATCCCACCAAGGACGGAGACAGAACGATCGTATCGTCGAGACTCACGTTGATGCGCCGCCGGAAGAGGCGTCCCAGATCGCTTCCGCCGCTCACCGGGTAGGAAGTGGCGCCGTAGAACAGATCCTCGGCCTCCTGAATGCGGTCGAGGAACCCGAATCGTCCGAACAGGCGCTGGCGGTCGCTCAACACGTGGTCGATCCGCACCCCTACCTGCCGCTGGTCTACCGTGTAGGTCTTGCTCAGGGCCCAGTTGTAGGCCGCCAGTTGCGGGGGGGCGGTCACGTTAGTACCTACGTAGTTAGGTTCTTGCCGAAATTGGCAGAATGTTGAATCAACAAGAGGGCACAGCGGCCGCGGCAAGGTCTGGAATGATTACCAGTTCCTTGAGTTTGAGGCCCAGCGCGACGACCTGTTTTCCAAGCACTGTCAGGTAGTACTTGTAGCAGTGACTGGCTTTTTTGATGAGCCCGTGCGTGCGAAGCCGGCGTAGGATCCTGGACATTTGGCCGCTGTTGTATTGGGGGAAGCGAGCGCGTAGCGCTTTGTTTTGCACCCCGCTAATGGTGAACTCTCCGCGGGCAAGAGCCACAAAAAGAGCTTCGTCATCCGTGTCGAAAAAGTTGAAGCCACGATACGACCGTGCCTCCTCGTGAACGGTCCGCGTGATTTTGTGGAGCTTGTCGATGCCGTTGCTGGGATCGTCGATGGCCGAAAGGAACTCCAGGTAGCGGCGGTTGGCCGCACTCAACAGTTCCCGTAGTGCACCCAGGCTGTAGATGGTTTTCTTCATCGGCGCGAACTTCATCACCGATTCGCCGTTGCGTTGTTCTACCTCGCGGTAGTGCTTGAAAAAGGAGACATCCTTCGCCGTGGTCTCGATGCGAAGGATGCGGCCGAACTTGTCGTACATTTTGATCGATGCCATGCCCATCGAGTGGCGGACACGCGTGCCTTCGAGGCGCACGTTGTAGCGGTTGCCCATTTCGTCCTGGTAGTTGCCGTTCAGCTTCTTGCCCAGAAAGGTGGCGATATCATCGGGTTTGACGGTGTGAATCGCCGTGCGGATCAGCTCCCCATACAGTCCCTGCAAATCTGCTTGGCGATCGAACACGATGTCGGTAGCGTACTCGGTTGTGTCCAGACTCCAGTGATAGGACGCCTCAATCCGGGGGAAAATCGGACAGTAGCGTCGCGCAAACTCATCCAGTCTGTGGTGCAACCGCTCGGGCTTCCAGTCATCGGCAATGTGCTGTGCCCGGGCCCAATCCCCGATCTCCACAAAGGCGTTGTCCAGCATCTGGTAGGCGATTTTGCGCCGCTCCAGTTGCCGCGCCAGCCAGTTGTGTCCATTGCAGTAGAACTGCAGCCGGAAGGGACACCACGTCGGTACTCGCACGTAGCACAGCCCCAGTTCTTCATCCAGGAAGTAGAAGTAGTAGTGCAGGCACTTGCCATCGTCGTAGCGTAGGAACGTCCTCCCGGTGGTCTTGTCGTGCCAAGGCTGATAGGTAGTACACGGCTCCAGCGCTGAGAACACCCACACCAATCCCGGCTTCTCGCCGCGTTCCTTCAGAACCGCCTTGATCTTGTCTTCCTTCCGGAAGTTCTTCTTGCGGATGTAGTCGATGCGCAAGCCAGCCGCTGCGGCCAGCGCTTCGGCATTGGCCTTGATCGCTTCGGTGAGCGGCTTGGCGAAGCCGACAAAATCAAAGATCCGGATGCCCCGTGCCGACAGGTACTTCGTCATGCCATCGGCGTAGCACAACGTCGGCAACGTCCCTGTGACGATCAACCGGTCGAAGCAACCCAACACTCCAGCGATCTTATCCGCGTACCGCTCCGTTCGGCAACGTCCCTGTGACGATCAACCGGTCGAAGCAACCCAACACTCCAGCGATCTTATCCGCGTACCGCTCCGTGATTTGCGCCATGATTCAGTTTCGCTGAATCCGGTCCTCTTTGGTTCCGGCTACGCCGGGTTAGGGAGCGGTTGGCACGCTTATTTCGTGACAGGCCTAATCAGGCGAAATACCAGGCTGCCAGAGAAGGCTTTAGGGCCAGCGCCCGCCGGTAATGCCGGAGGGCGCGGGGGCTGTCCCCGCGGGCGGAGAAGGCTTCGGCTGCCTGCCAGTGAAGCTCAGCGGTGGGATGGGCATCGAGCAAGGCAACGCACTCTTCGAGGTGGCCGCCGGCGAGGGCACAGGCGGCCAGCGCCTGAGCGGCTTCGGGCCGACCGGGATGTTCGTGGACGGCGGAGCGCCAGAGCGCAGTCGCCGTGCTGCTGTCGCCTTGGCGCCAGCGGCAAAGCCCGAGGTGATACAGCACGTCGTAGCGCGAGCGGTCCAGAGCGCAGGCTTTGTCCAGCCAGGACTCTGCTTCGTCCGTCTGACCCCGCAGTAAGGCAAGGCGGGCGAGGGCACAGCAAACCTCCGGATTCCGAGAGTCGAGCGCCTCAGCGCGACTGTAAAAAAAGCGGGCCTCGGCGTCGTCCCCGAGACGCTCGCAGGTTTGGGCGAGCAGCCAGGCGGCGCCGGCGGACTCCGGCTCGAGCAGCACTGCTCGCTCGAGCTGCAAGCGCGCTTCCTCGTCCTGACCCTCCGAGAAGAGCAGCCGCGCCAGATTGTAGTGCGGTTCCCAAGCCTGGGGCCAGGCGCGAATGGCTGCCTCGTAGTAACGGCGCGCCCAAGGCAGGCGATTTTCGGCCTCCTCGATCTGGGCCAGCTCGAAAAGCGCCGGCGCGTGATCGGGATCGAGCAGCAGGAGGTCGGAAAGAAGCGTGCGGGCTTCGCTGGGGCGGCCTTGCTCGAGGGCGGCGATGGCTTCCTCGAAAAGCGAAGCGCTTTCCAGACTGGGGGGCGCGGGTGAGGGCATCTGCCATTCCATCCGCGATGAATCCGCGGCAATCTCCGGATGGGAAGAGCGCGTGGCGCCGAGCGCCGCGTGGGCCAGGCGGTGCTGCGGATCGAGACGAAGCGCCTGATCGAGGAGCCCGAGCGCCTGCGGGTTCTGGTTCCTGTGAAGGCAGCAGATTGCCAGATGAACCAGCAGGTCGGGTTGATCCGGATAAAGGGGAAGGCAGATCGTGAGCTCATCGGCGGCCTCATCCCAGGCGCCGGTGAGCAGCACAGCGCGGGCAAGCCGCAGGCGGATATCCGACCGGGAAGGATCGCGGCCGAGGATTTCTTGCCAGATCCGGGCTGCCGCTTCCACATCGGCGCGATCCCAGAGAAAAGCGCCGCGGGTTTCCAGACTCTCGGGGAGATCGGGCAGAACGGGTGCGGGAATTCCGGACGAGTTGCGGCAAGGCAGTTGGATGACGCGCGCGGTGTTCATTGTCCGATATGGCGTCCCGCCGGGGGAGGCAAGCAGAAGGTGGGAGCGTCGAGGGCGCGGACGCGGAGGCGAATGTGATTCCTCCGGCGCGCGAGATTCCGAGAGCGAAGCTGCGGGAGCAGCGTCGCGAGGCGCTGAAGGAACGGCGTGAGCCCTGCCACCGGCCGGTGACCATCCAGGCTGCAAGGATACAGGGGCAACGCTGGCAGAAGGGAGCTGCCCGGCAGACTGGATCGCGAGGACAGCGCGGGCGTCCATGTCCCCGGAAGGAACGGTGGTGTGCGGAAAACTTCAGTCGCGGCGTCGATTCGAGCGAAAACGGCAGTGTTCGGGGTACTTATGGCAAGCAGATGTAAGCCGGCCCATTCGAGGCGCGGCGGATGTTCGCCAGGGCTGTACTGCGGCGGCACAGGAGCCGCCCGTCCGGCCTCGAGAGCGCTGTCGAACCACTGCCGGCTGCCGGGCCGGTCGTGGATCCCGGGCTCGGACAGCGCCAGCAAGTCCTGCGGCCGCGGCATTTCGAATGAGGATGGCGACTGCCGCTGGCGATTCATTTCCTCGATGAGCTCGCGGGTGAGCCGGGTGTCTTCTTCCTGGTACGCCCGTTTACAGGCTGGAGAGCAAAAGTATTCCGAGCGCCAGCGATCCAGCAGGTTGAGCTTTCGTTGACAATGACGGCAATTCACGCACGTATCCCTCGAAGAAATGGCGACGAACCCGGACTCCGCTACTTTGGTTCTAGCACTGAAGCCCCACGGCGTAAATTGGGCGATCGCTGTAGGCCCGCTGTAGCTCCGGGAGGTATGAGGGGTGGCGAGTGGAAGGAATCGTCTGAACGGTCACTTCACTTCCACCGTATCGAGCGCCCACTTGGCGCGGGCGACGCCGACGATCAGGAACTCGGCATCGGCGTTCGAGCGGTTTTCGAACGAATGCGCTTCATTCAGCAGAACAGGGACCGCGTCGCCTTTGCGGACGGGCGCCGATTCGTCTCCGACGCGGGCTGTCGCCTCCCCTGAGATCACGTAAAAGAACTCCTCGACTCCCTCATGGCGGTGGCGGCCCAGGGAAGCGCCAGGTGGGATCACGAGGTGATCCACGTAGGACCAGTTGGTATAGAAAACTTCGGCCGGCAGCGCGCGGCGGTAGCGGACGGAGCCGTGGCCGCCGAGCATCCGCTCGACCGGGCGGAGCAGCGATTTATCCAGACGCATGGCGATGAACACCGGCTTGGGATCCAGGGCAACGCCCACGCGGTCGTCGCCGAGGTCGGTGGCGTCGTACTTTCCCTTGATGCTGCCAACCGCAATATTCATCCACTCGGTGGGCTGGTTCGTGGGATTGTAAATGGCGTGCGAGTGGCCCATGCGGCAGGGCGCGGCGGCAGGGCCTTTGACGAGCGAGGTGCGGCCGTCGATGGTGAACTGAGCTTCGTTGTCAAAGATGACAAACATCTCCTCCATGTGGTTGTGGAAGTGATGTCCGATGCCGCCTCCGGGCGGCAGGACGCCGCGGTGGAGAAAGATGAGGTTGGTGCTGAGGGTCTGGGCGTCGAACAGGCCCATATAGTGGAGCTCGCCCGCGCCGGCGTGGACGTTCTTGACGGGGCGGTATTTCGAAGGCTCGGTGTGAGCGATGCGCTGGGCAAGCGGCTCGCGAGCGGCGAGAGGAAAGGCCAGCGGAAGAAGGGCGAGGCAGTACAGATGCATGCCTATCAGATTATACGGTTGAACCGGCGTGCGTCTCCGGGCTGCCGCCCGACGCTCGATCGGGATTGATATCATTTTGGGCTGATGGCGCTTTCCACATTGAAATCCAGTCCATTTGAGCGGCTTCACCTCAAAAATGTCCGATGTTTTAAGGACACTGTCGTCCCGCTTGACCCTCATGTCACCGTTGTGATCGGCAACAACGGCTCGGGCAAGACCACGCTGGTGGAAGCCGTCTCTTCGCTCACCTACGGAACAGATGAAGGTCTCACCGAGTTTCCTCTGCGCCGCGGCGCAAGTTCCGGCGAGATCTCGCTCTCTGAACGAGGCTCATCCCGTCCCTCGGCGCGCTGGAGCCTGCGTCCCTTGAAACGCCGGACTCTTCCCGAAAGACGCTATCTGTTTGCTTATGGCCGCTATCGCCGCGTGTTTTCGCCCGATGAGCCGGAAAGCGCTCGGGCCGTGCCGCAGCCCAGCGTCATCCTGAGCGACCTGGCGCATTACGCAGGCACGCGACGCACCATTACGCTCGACCGCCCGGATAACAACCTGCTGCGCGACCTGGCTCGCTACCTGGTCGCACTCGATTTCGGCCGCAAGTCCGAGCAACGCCTCGAGCGCATCTGGAACCGTCTGAACAGTTCTTTGCCGGAGCTGGGAAGCGGGCTCTCCGGAATCCAGATGGAGGAAGGCAAGTTCGGCTACGTCCCCAGAGTGGTGCGCAACGGCCTGCCACTCGAATTCCGCGAGCTTTCGGACGGTTATCAGGCGTTGCTCGTGGTGATTTTCGATCTGCTGCTCCGTTATGCTTATCTGTTCCCATCGCTGGCTGATCCGCTCGAAGGAGAAGCGTTCGTCGCCATCGACGAAGTGGATCTGCATCTGCATCCCCGCTGGCAACGCACCGTTGTCAGCCAGCTCAAGCGCCTCTTCCCCAACACGCAATTTCTTCTGACCACGCATTCCCCGATGGTTGTGCAAGGAGCGATTGACGACTCGCGGATGGTGGTGATCCTTCGGGAAAAGGAGGGCGCGGTCACGGCTCATAAGCTCGGGCCTGCGGCGATGAGGAAATGGCAGGGGGCGGAGGTCGGGTCCGTGCTCTTTGGGGAGGACCTTTTCGGCCTCTCGTCGCGCTACTCCACCCAATACGCCGCCATCGAGGACCGCATCGACGCGCTGCGAAAAAAGGTGAACCGCGGCACGGCGACCGAGGACGAGCTGAGACAGCTCTCCTCGGATCTCGACGAGATGGAAAAGCTGGTGATGGAGGAGGATCGCCGCCGCGCTGACGGCTCCACGGTAGCCCAACTGGCCCGCCTCCAGGCCGCGTTCGCCAAAGATTTGCTCCGCCGGATCAGCAGGGGGAAGGGCTGATGATCCGGCTCAGTCGCAAGAATGTCAAGGCGCCCGCGGACTGGCCGCAGAAGGTGAGCAAGGCCCTGCCGAATGTAAAGAAGTTCAAGAAAGCGGCCAGGACGTTCGAGAAGCAGCCGTTGGCAAAGCGGAAAGCGAAGGTCTTTTCCGAGTTTGCCGGAGACACACTAAAGAAGAAAAAATTCCCGACGATCTGGGGCGCCGCCAAGCCGCAGCTCGCCGCAATGTCGAACGACAAATGCGCTTACTGCGAGCATCCCATCGGCTCGAAGCGCGAGGGCCAGGTCGAGCATTTCAAGCCCAAGAGTCTTTTCCCGACGCTGGCCTATAACTGGAACAACTATTTCCTTGCCTGCGGCGGCTGCAATGGCGCCAAGAGCGACAAGTGGCCCGACAAAGGAAGCTACCTCCGCCCGGACGGCAGCAAGGACCCCTCGAAGCGCCTCCAGTTTCAGCAGGACGGATCAGTGAATGCACGCAAGGCCGATTCGGACACCAACGTGACCATTACGGACTTTGACCTCAACCGCAAACCGCTCGTACGCCATCGCAGAATGCACGTCGAGTTCGGGGTGATTCAGCAGGTGAACACATGCATCGGTGCGTTCAGGAAGAACAGGAGATCCGGGTTGAAGCAGGCCAAAGATCACCTGGCGCGCGTTCGCGATCGGAAAATGTTCTATTCGGCGGCGCTTACGCAGTGCTTCTTACGGGCCTGGAACGCCGCTTGCCCGCAGGCAAAGCTTTCTTGACCATGCGCGCTTGCAGGGCATCCGCAATGGCGGCCCTGGCGACGGTCGAATACAAACTGCCCTTGACACCCAGAATCGTAGCGGCGAATTCGCCGATCGTCAGATTCCGGAAGTGCGACGGGCTTTCGTCCGGGACACACGCTGCAATCGCCGGGATTGCAGGCTCGTAGTCGATATCCAGAAGGGCAAGCAGAATCAAGCTTCTCGCCCGCCCTTCCGACGTTGGCAAAGTCTTCATCAAGAGCGGCGCTGCGACGTCGCCTACGTTGACAAGCATTCTCACCGTCTTATGATCCCGCGGCGGAATCAGCTTGCCGATTTCGTTTTCCACCCTCTGCCGCAGCTTCAGCGGCACCTGAATCGCCGTCTCCAGGCACGTCGCCGCGAGAATCACGGCGGCAGGATCCTGCTTTGCCAGCAGTTTTGTCACAATTGCCCCGGCGTCGCTTCCCTCGGCGCCCGCGGCAAGGGCGATCACCTCGTGCCACCATCGGTTGTCATAGTGCGAGGCGAGACCTGCCCATTCCCGCCTGGCGACCATGTCGAGAGCTGTCAGGTACTCCTGAAACGTAAGGTGCGAAAACGTGAAGAAGCCCGGCCGCCGCTCGACTAACAGCCCGCTGCGGTCCCGGATCTGCGTCACCAACGCCTTGGCATCCAGACTCGACTTGCCGATCGCCGGCAAAGTCTTGCGGAAGTGCCTGATGACATCTTTCTCGGCAATCTCCGCCTCGTGCGATTCGTGCAATGCGCGCGCCACTCCCATCAGCAGAGTCCGCTTCTGCCGGGCATCCAGTTCGCCGATGGCCGCGCCCTCATGAAACTTCGCCCGGTCCCACTCATAGAGCAGCGCATCGGTGCACTTCTCGTACAGAACCGCGCGATGCTCGGGAACAAACTTTCCCAGGAACCGGTGCACGACGCAGACGATCGTCGCCAGCAAGGGGTTCACTACAATGCGCTGCACGGAGCGGCTTTTGCGGATGCGCACCTTCAGGTCCTCGGCAGCCTTGCGTGCGTCCCGCTCCGCCTGCGAGCGGTCGCTCCGCACGCTCGTTTCCGCCGCCAGGCACCACTTGTCGACGAATCTCTCGACATCCTTGGAGCCAAAGTCAGCCAGATGAAAAGCTTCGAAGCCCGGAAAACTCTTCTCCACTTCGCCCGGTGATCCGGCGGGCCGGCTGGTCACCACGATTTGCACTTCCGGATGCCTTCTCGCCAACCCCTCGATTGCGGAAGTCAGTTGGGCGCGCAGCCTTTCGGGCGCCTCGTCGGCTCCGTCCACCAGCAACACGCACGTTTGCTCCTCGAGCGCATGCCGCACCAGGCGCTCATCCACTTCAAGCTGTTTGGCAAGACCTGGCGCGGTCAGAGAAATGGAATTGATCGCGCGCACCGTCACCACCAGCGGCAGCGGCGTCCCGGCCGCCAGCCTGGTGGCGAAATAACCGGCCAGAGTCGATTTGCCGCTTCCCGGAGCCCCGACGATCAGCAGGCGCTTGTGCTTTTCCAGCGCCTCCTCTGCCGGCACGGACTCCTCTCCGGGCAGGAATCCGCCCTCCTCCTCCAGCAGAGGACTTCTCTTCAGGCGAAGCGGCACATAAATCTGCTCCAGATCCAGCCAGACGCGATGATTTGTCTGGACCCCGCGCAGCTCGATGGTGCCGTACTCTTTCCTGACTCGTTCGCGGTAACGCTGATCGAGGATGCGCAGGAGCTTCGTTTCATCGCCCGATTCCTCCGCCAGCACAAGATCCCGCTCATCGGCAGCGCGAATCTCGAACTCTTCCACGCCTGCGAAGCTGTCGGCAAAGGATTCGGCGGCCCAGCGGCGCACCAGGTCGTTCACCTCCTCGATCAGCTTGGGCGGCGCCTTGGCCGAGCCGCGCGAGACCAGCGCCTCGAGGATTCTTTGCATCGCCCGGGTGCGCCGGTTCGCCAGAATGACCGGCGGCAGCGAGGCATCCTTCGTCTTCCTGAGGTGCGGCGCAAACACAGGGCGGATCACCTCACGCTCGATCGACGCCCGGATCTTCGCTTCGCTGGCTTTCGAAGCCATCTACGGCACCACCACTGCCTTCCTAATGTAATCCAGGCGCGGAAACTCCCGCTCCAGATACGCGTTCCCTTCCAGTTCCGCCTTCACGCCATCCGGCCCGGCGCCCTTCGGTGCAAGCTCGCCATAGAGGGACGCCAGCCTGTCCGCCACCTCGAGGCCCTCGACTATACGCCCGAACGCCGGAAAGCTTTGCTTGTCGAGTGTTCGGTTGTCGCGCAGGTTGATGAACACCTGCACCGCCCGCGTGTGCGGCCCGCTATGGGCAAAACTCAGCGTCCCACGCTTGTTCGAGAGCTTCACCGGCTCATCGGGAAAGCGCAGATCGCGCCACAACTGCCCCTGCCTGGGATCGGCGTGAATGCCGAACTGAGCGACAAACCCGCGAATCACGCGATGGAAGCGCGAGCCGTCGTAGGCGCCGGCCTGCACCAGCTCGAAGAAACGCCCGGCGGCGCGCGGGGACCATTCCTTGTTGACCTCGACCACGATGTCGCCTTTGCTGGTGTCGAGCTTTACCTTGTACACATCGGGCAGCGGCGCTTTCTCCGGCGGCGCTGCGGCTTTTTTCGTTTCCGGCCCGCCTCCACACGCGGCCAGCAGCATGGCCGCCGGCAGCCATTTATTTCGCGTCACGCCAGTTCTCTCCAATGCCCGTCTCGGCCACCAGCGGCACCGACAGCTCGCGCACGCTTTCCATCTCGTGTTTCACCATTGCCGCTGCCTTCTCGATTTCCCCGGGCGGCGCTTCCAGCACCAGCTCGTCGTGCACCTGCAACAGCAGCCGCGCCCGGAAACCCTGTTCCAATTGCCTGTCAATGCTGATCATCGCCATCTTCATCAGATCCGCGGCCGCGCCTTGCAGCGGAGTGTTCACCGCCGTTCGCTCGGCGAATCCGCGCGCGGCCGGATTGCGGCTGTTCATGTCCGGAATCGGCCTCTCGCGGCCGAACATCGTCCTGGAAACACCCGTCCGCCGCACCTCCGCAATCGTCTCGTCGATGAACGCCTTCACGCCCTGGTAGCGCTCGAAGTAATTCCGGATGAACAGCTCGGCCTGCTGGCGCGTAATGCCGAGCTGCATCGACAATCCGAACGGCGTCTGGCCATACACAATCCCGAAGTTTACCGCCTTGGCCATCCGCCGCATGTCAGGGTTCATCTGCTCCGGCGTGACGCCGAACACCTCGCACGCGGTTCGCGTGTGGATGTCTTCGCCTCTGCGGAACGCGTCCACCAGGACCGGGTCGCCGGAAACGTGCGCCAGCAGCCGCAATTCGATCTGCGAGTAATCGGCCGCCAGCAGCTTCCATCCCGGCTCGGGCACGAAGGCCGCGCGGATCTCACGGCCCAGCTCGGTCCGGATGGGAATGTTTTGCAGATTCGGATCAGAGCTCGACAGCCGCCCGGTGGCCGCGCCCGTTTGATGAAACGACGTGTGCAGCCGGCCCGTGCGCGGGTCGATCCACTGCGGCAGCGCATCGACGTAAGTGCCCTTCAGCTTCGCAAGCTGCCGGTATTCGAGCACTTTGCCGGCGATCGGATACGCTTCGGCCAGCTCCTCCAGCACATCCGCCGCCGTCGAAATCTGCTTCCCTTTGCCATATTTCACCGGAACCGGCAGTCCCAGCTCCTCAAACAAGATCTTGCCCAATTGTTGCGGGGAGTTGATATTGAAGGCGTGCCCGGCCAGGTCGTGAATTTCCGCGCTCAGCCGCCGGATCTCAGCGTCCATGCGGGCGCTCAGCCGGCCCAGTTGCGCCGTCTCAATGCGGATGCCAGCGGCTTCCATGCGAGCCAGCACGGCGGCCAGCGGCAATTCGACTTCGCGATACAGCCTGGCCATCTCAGGCTTGTCCGCCATCTGCTCTCCGAGCGGCTCCGCCAGTTCGGCAATCGCGCAGGCGCGCCGCTCGACCGCGGGGCTCAGCGCCCGGTTCAGATAGCGCTCGGAGAGCTTGCCGAGATCGGCGGCGTATGCATCCGGCGAAAGCAGGAACGCTTCGAGCATCGTGTCGCGCACCACGCCGCGCGCCTCAATCCCCTGCCGGCTGAGCTCCAACTGCACGCTCTTCCAGTTGTGCGTCATCTTGGGCCAGGACGCATCCCCCAGTGCTTCGCTGAGGCGCTCGAAGCAGCGGGCCGGGACCGCGCGACCTTCCCGCGGCGTTTGCGCCAGGCCGATCATCGACTCGAAGTGCAGCTCGCCATCGGCCGCCGCCGAGAGAGCGAACGCAAGAGGCTTCGCCCGGTCAAGCTTGCTCACCCATGCCCGCACTGCCTCATCGCCATCGAGCGTACCCCAGTCCCCCACGGTCGAATCTTCCGATGGCCCCAGGTCTTTCAGCAGGCTGAAGAACTCGAGCTCACGGTACAGTTTCTTGAGTTCCGCCGTGTCCGGCTCCGCAATGGAAAAATCCTCCAGCTTCCACTGGACTGGGACGGAAGTGTCGATGGTGGCCAGGCGTTTGCTTAACAGGATCTGGTCCTTGTGGCGAATCAGGCTGTCGCGCTGGGTTCGTTTCGCAATTTCCCCGGCTCGATCCAGGGCCTGCTCGACCGAGCCAAAACGCTGGATGATGTCCTTGGCCCCCTTGTCGCCAATGCCCGGAGCGCCAGGGATGTTGTCGATCGCATCTCCTTTCAGAGCCAGCAGATCCGGGATCTGATCGGGCGCCACCCCCATGAACTCGGTGGCGCCGCCGATGTCGTACACCATGTCATCCTTCATCGGGTTCAGCATGCGCACATGATCATTCACAAGCTGGAGCATGTCCTTGTCACTCGAGACGATCATGACCTCGATCCCCTGCCCGGCCGCGCCTTTCGAGATCGCGCCGATGACATCGTCGGCCTCAAAACCTTCCGCCTCGAGTATAGGGATCTTCTGCGCTTCCAATAGCTTGCGGATATATGGGAGCTGCTCGGCCAAGTCCGGCGGCATCTCTACCCGGTTGGCCTTATATTCGGCGAACGATTGCTCCCGAAAAGTTTTTCCCTTGCTTTCAAAAACCACCGCCATCGAGTCGGGCTGGAAAGCCGTTGCCAGCCGCCGCATCATGTTGTGGAAGATGTAGATCGCCTCAGTGGAAAGCCCCTTGCTCGTACGCATGGGAGGACCCCCGCTGCGCGCCCGGGCGTGGTAAGCACGGAAGATGAAGCCGAATGCATCGATCAGAAACAAGCGCTTGGCGGGCATTGCCCTTTGGTAGCATAGGCCTCCGGCCCGTGTCCAGGCTCGAATCTGCATCGTATCTGCAACAGCCTGAGCGCTTAGTGTTGCAAAAATGACACAGGTGACATCCGTAACTCGTTCTGGCATAATGACTTGCTTGGTGCGTCCTGCCCTATCTCCCCGTCAGGAGGCCTCCGGTGCGATTTGAAACCACTGTCCTGAGGGCCGTGGAAGCGCAAGGCGTCGGCCTCCACCATGGTGTTCCGGCGTGGATTCGAATCACTCCTGCGCCTCCCTCGACCGGCATCGTCTTTGTTCGAACAGATCTGGACCGCTTCCAGATTCCGGCGAGCTGGCGGTACGTGGCGCGCGTCAGTTATGCCACCAGCCTGATGCGGCAAGGCGTGCTGATCTCGACGACGGAGCATCTGCTCAGCGTGTTCTACAGCATGGGAATCGACAACGCGTACGTCGAGATCGACAACCTCGAGGTGCCGATCCTTGACGGCAGCGGCGAGCCGTTTGTCAAGCTGCTTCAGGATGCCGGCCTGCGCACCTACCGCCGCCGCAAGCGTTATTTGCGCGTCCGCCGGCCGGTGAGCGTCGAGGCCCAGGGAAAGCGCATCACCATCCTGCCGGCGGATTCGTTCTTGCTGGCCTGTGATATTTTCTTCAACCACCCGCTTGTCGGCCGGCAGTCCATCGAGATGGAAGTGACGCCTGAAAGCTACGCCGCCGAGATCGCGCCGGCGCGCACGTTCGGATTCTCCTGGGAGCTGGACGCGATGCGCGACATGGGTCTGATTCGCGGGGCGACCCTGGACAACGCCGTCTGCTTTGACAGCACGGGCGTGCTGAACCGCGGAGGGCTGCGCTATTGGGATGAGTGCTGCCGCCACAAGGCGCTGGATCTGATCGGGGACCTGGCGTTAGTTGGAAAGCCGTTGCTGGGCGAGGTGATCGCCGAGCGGGCGGGCCACGCGATGCATACGGCGCTGGTGGCCCGGATCATGTCGGATCCTTCGCTTTATGAGCTGATCACCTTCGATCAGCTCGCCACGCGCGTGGCCCACGCGCTCGTATCCTGACCTTGGTGCGCCATATTCCGAACCTGCTGTGCCTGGCGCGGCTGGGGCTGGCGCCGTTTTGCGCGGTGGCCATTGTGCGTGGCGAATATCGCCTGTCGCTCGCGCTGTTCTTCCTCGCTGGAATCACGGATTTTTTCGACGGCTACCTGGCGCGGCGGATGAGCTGGGCCAGCGTCTGGGGCGCGTATCTGGATCCGCTGGCGGACAAGGCGCTGATGGCGGCGGCTTATGTTGCGATGGGAGTGGCGCACCTGGCGCCGTGGTGGCTGGTGGCGCTGGTCTTTGGACGCGATCTGGCGATTCTGCTCGGCGCCGCCGTGCTGTATCGACGAGTCAAGCAGCCCGGGTTTCCGCCTTCCGTAACAGGCAAGATCAGCACCGGGGTGCAGATCGGCTCGGCGGTGGCGATTCTGGGGGTGGCGGCGGAGTTGCTGCCGCTGTGGTTTGCGCCGTTGGGGATCGTGTGCACGGCGGCGGGGACGCTCGCCAGCGGCATCGAGTACATGCTTCGCGGCTGGCGTATGATAAGAAGCGTGAATCTCGCTATTCTGCTCAGCCTCTTCAGCGCCGCGTTGTCTTCCGAGCCGGTGCGCATCGAGACCAGCGGCTGGAAGCTGTGGTCGCATCGTCCGGCCACTGCGCCGCGTGTCTATGTCGATGAAACCGTCACCCGAAGCGGCAAAGGGTCGCTGGCCGTGTCCGGCAATAACAACGCCTCTGTGCATGGCGGCTGGGAGTATGCGGTCCGCGACATCAAGCCGAACGCGTGGTATCGCTTCACTGCCTATTGCCGTACGCAGGGCGTGGCCCATCCCACCTGGCAGATTCTGCCGCGCCTCGATTGGCAGGATGCACGCGGCAAGCGCAGCGGACAGCCTGAGTATGTGTATCAAGCCCGCGAGGAGGGGAATTGGTCGAGGACGTGGCTCGAGGTGCGCGCCCCCGAGAACGCCGCTGGCGTCGTGCTTCAGCTTTACTTAAGCCACGCTCCCGCCGGGATCGTCTGGTGGGACGACGTCAGCTTTGAGGAGATCGCGCCGCCGGCCGACCGCAAGGCGCGTGTGGCCGCGATCAATCTGCGGCCGGATCGCACGCAATCGCGCGAAGAGAACATCGAGCGTTTCTTGCGAGCGGCGGACCAGTCGGCGCCCGGCCGGCTCGACATGATCCTGTTCCCGGAAGGCATGACCGTGGTGGGCACCGGCAGGAGCTATGTCGATGTCTCCGAGCCTGTACCAGGACCCTCGACGGCCGCGCTGGGCGACTATGCGCGCCGGCGCAACTCCTGGATCGTCGCCGGCATTTATGAGGCCGAAGGCGGCGCCGTTTACAACACCGCCGTGCTCATCGACCGCCAAGGGCGGCTGGCGGGCAAGTACCGCAAAGTGTACCTGCCCCGCGAAGAATATGAGCGTGGCCTGACGCCGGGCAACACCTTTCCCGTCTTTGACACCGACTTCGGGCGCGTCGGCATCATGATTTGCTACGACGTGTTCTTTTCAGACCCGGCCAAGGCGCTGGCCGCGCTGGGCGCGGAAGTGATTCTGCTGCCGATCTGGGGCGGCGACGAGACGCTGGCCAAGGCGCGCGCCATTGAGAACAGGATCTTCCTCGTCACCAGCGGATATGACCATCCCACCTACATCATGGACCCGGACGGCGAGCGGCTCTCGATCGCGCAGGAACGCGGCACGGCGGCCGTCTACACCATTGATCTGAACCGGCGCTACACCCATCCGCATCTTGGCGACATGCGGGGGCGGCGGATGAAGGAGCAGCGCACCGACGTGGTCATCCCGCCGCCGCGGGTGGACCGCTGACCCCGAGAGCTACGGCACGGAAATGTCGTGGAGGTCGTTTTGATTGGTGAGAAGATCGGCAACAGACTTCTGGCCGGAGGGGAGGAGTTGGTCTTATGAAGACCGAGAGTTTACGGGAAGTGAAAAACAACCTGAGCCGAGTTATCGAATCACTTCCAAAAACAGGACCTGTTGTGATCACCCGGAGTGGAAAGGCCAGTGCCGTGCTCCTGCCCGTGGAGGAAGACACCGATCTGGAGACTCTCCTGCTTTCAAGCAACCGCCGCTTCTGGCGGCTTTTTGACCAAGCGGCGAAAAGCAGGAAATGGACGCCCCTGAATGAGGTCTCATAGATAGAGAGCCCTTACGGCGCCGGAGCCTCCCAAATCGTCGCCGCGATAAACCGCTCGCCGTCCTAGACGGCCCCCAGCCACTTTACCGGCAGGTGCGCTGCCAGCGCGCCAGCCAAACGCTCGTCCGCAGTCACTAACAGCGCGCCGTGGGTGAGCGCCGCCGCCACATAGATGCTGTCGTACAGCGAACGATCAAAGGCCACGGCAATCGCAAACGCCTCTTCGAGGACTTCCCGAGACGTGATCGTTCGTATTGCCAGCTTCCGCAGAACCTGGACAGCCTCTTCCGCGGCTCCGCGCGCCATACGCCCGGTGCGTGCCGCTTTCCATAGGACATTGCCCACTTCGGGCCAGAACAGATCCGGAACCAGAAAGCGGACGATTCCTTTGGCGAATTGTGCGTGCAGATGGAAAGCTTCCTCGGAAAGCGGCTCCCGCTCCTGTGGCAGGAACCACTTTGCCGCTACGCTGGCATCCACGACGTAGGTTGTCATCGCCGGCGGTCCTCACGAACCATCTCCTCGGCAGCCGGGAATGGGCCACGCCCCGGAGGTTTGAGCTGCCGTAACCGCAGGATCTGTCGCAGCCCTTTGCGACGCTCGTTCAATTCCTCCTTCGTTGGAATCACCTCCGTCAGGACGGCGACAACTTCGGCGGCGATCGAAGAGCGCCTGCTCCGGGCCCTGGAGCGAATTGCCTCGTATAAGTCCTCGGGCACATTTTCGACGTAGAGTGTTGGCATAGGGATATCCTAGGAAAAGTCTAGCATGCCCTAGTATCCACGCGCCGCCATCCACACCAGATACAACAGCCCGGCAAGCAAGACCACGATATTCAGAGCGACGCTGCGCCGGTGCAGCCGGTCGAAGCGAACCTTGTCGGAGGGCCCCGCCTCGCGGGCCCTGTTGATGGCCGGCATCAGAACCTGCCGTGCATAGAGATTCACCAGCGTCAGCAATGCGAACAGCGCCAGCGCGGGCCGGATCATTCCGCCCCAATACCAGAGCAGGCCGCGGCCGATCTGCACCGCAGTCAAAACGAGGCCGCAGGCGATGCCGATGAGGTAATATCGCGGGAACATCGCACGCACCGCTTTGCCGGCTTCGGCCGGCTCGAGCGCCCGAAAAATGGTTGGCGCGGCGACCGAAGAGAAGAACAGAATGGCGCCCAGCCAGGTCACCAGCGCCACCAGTTCCAAGAAGTTCAGCAGGCTTCCCATGATCTTCCTTAGTATGCCTGTTCGGCGCACCGGAGTGTGCTGAAATGCGAGAATGCTCATCGCGAATCCCAAGGGTCATTACTCGTTTGTGAAAGGCATTGCACCGTACTCAGCGGGCGCGGTGGCGCAGGCGGGCTACGAGATCGAGCATGCGCGTTTTGCGCACCCGGCGCCGTTGTCCCAAGGCTTTGATGCCGTGGAAGCGCATCTGAAGAAGCTCGGCAGGCCGCGGCAGGCGCTTTGCGGCATCGAGCTGCGCTCGCCCAAGCCGTTCACTTTTCGCGGATTCAACGAGTTCAACGCGGGCTACGTCGATGTGCTCAAGAAATGGGAGATCCTGCTCGATGGACTGAATCCGGTGGCGCGAACCAACGTCGCCCCCGTGGTGAACCCGCCGGCAGAGCCTTCGATATACGGATTCTCCTATACGGCCGAGGCGAAAGACGCGCCGCTGACGTTCGTGGTGGCGGGAGCGGGCGAGCTGCCGGAGGGCTCGCTGGATCCGCACGACGTCGTGCGGCGCGGCGAAACTTCCGAGCATGCGCTGATCGAGAAAGCGCGCTTCGTCATGGGCCTGATGGAAGGACGGCTCAAGGAGATGGGAGCAGGCTGGGCGCTTGCGACGGCAACCGAAATCTACACCGTGCACTCCATCTGCGGGTTTCTCGAAAGGGAGATCCTCCGGCGCATGGGGCGCGCCGCCGACCACGGCGTGACGTGGCACTACACCCGGCCGCCGATCGAGGGCATCGAGTATGAGATGGATGTGCGCGGGTGCCGGAGAGAAGTAGTGTTGGCGGCCTGATCCTGCTCAGCCCGCAACCTGCGGAATCGGCGCCCCGTACACATCCGTCAGCCGCATCTGGCGGCCCTGGTAGCTGTACGTCAGCCTGGTGTGATCCATGCCGAGCAGATGCAAGATCGTCGCATGCAGATCATGCACGCTGACCGGCTGTACTTCCGCCTTGTAGCCGAATTCGTCGCTGGCGCCGATGGCCTGGCCGCCCTTGATGCCGGCGCCGGCCATGAAGATCGTCATCGTGCCGGGGTTGTGGTCGCGGCCGACGCCGCGCTGCGAAATCGGCATGCGGCCGAACTCACTTTGCCAGATCACGAGCGTCGAGTCGAACAGGCCACGCGCCCGCAGATCGGTCAGCAGGCCGGAGATCGGCAGGTCCACTTCGGCTGCGTGCCGGGTGTGATTGTCGCGGATGTCCTCGTGGGCGTCCCAGGTGTCGGTGTTCTGATTGCCGAGCCCGCCGTGATAAAGCTGAATGAAACGCACACCGTGCTCGACCAGCCGGCGCGCCATCAGACACTGGCGGCCGAAGGGCTCCGTCACCGGGTGATCCATGCCATAGAGCTTTCTTGTGGCCGCGGACTCGTGCTCGATGTCCACCGCCTCGGGCGCGCAAGCCTGCATGCGGTAAGCCAGCTCGTAAGAGGAGATGCGCGCCGCCAGCTCGGAGTTGGCCGGGTTGCGCGCTTCATCCATCGCGTTGAGTTTGCCGAGCAGATCCAGACGCCTGCGTTGCTGCTCTGACGTGACGCTGCCCGGCGGCGTCAGGTCGATGATCGGCTCACCCGCCGCGCGGAAGATGGTGCCCTGATACACCGCGGGCATGTAGCCCGCGGTCCAGTTGGCGGGGCCGCCGAAGGGACCGCCGCGGGCATCATAAATGACGACAAACGCCGGCAGGTTCTGATTCTGGGAGCCGAGCCCGTACGTCACCCAGGCGCCAACGCTCGGCGCCCCCATGCGCACGGTGCCGGTGGCAAGCTCGTAGTGCGCCATCACGTGGTCGTTCGAGCGCCCGATCACTGAGCGCACAAAGGCCAGTTCATCCACATGGCTGGCCACATGGGGAAAAATCGACGATACCGGCATCCCGGATTGGCCATATTGCTTGAATTCGAACGGCGACGCCATCAGCGGGCCGGGATGGCCCTGGCGCACGACAATCTCGCCTTTCCCAACCAGCGGCTGGCCGGCGAATCGTGTCAGCGCCGCCTTGGGATCAAACGTATCGACATGGCTGACGCCGCCGCTCATAAACAGCGAAATCACGCTCTTGGCGCGCGCGTTGAAGTGCGGCTTGCGAGGAGCAAACGGGGTCTGGATGGTTTCGCCGGCAGCGCACGGCGCGGCCAGCAGGCTGTCCTGGTTCAGCAGCCATGCCAGGCCAAGCCCGCTGATGCCGCCGCCGGCTTCAAAGAGAAAATCACGTCGCGAAACAAAGCGCTTGGGCATACCGGCTCACCTCAGATAGAGAAATTCGCTGAGATTCAAGAGCACGTGGGTCAAGTCCTCGATGGCGTTCCGGTTGAGGAACTCGACTCCCAGGACGCGCTCCTGCTCGCTGGGCGGGCGGCTGAGCGCGAGTTGATAAGCGATCGCGAGCTGCTCGCCGGGATCAACCGCCGCGAGCTTCCGAACGCGGTCGGCGAACAGCTTCGATTGTGCGAGCACGAATTCGTTGTTCAGCAGCGTCAGCGCCTGGGTGGCGACCGTCGAAATATTGCGGCGGCCGCAGGTGATCGTCTGGTCGGGTAAATCGAAGACCTCGAAGAACGGGAAGGGCAGGCCGCGCTTGCGGTAGACGTAGACGCTGCGCCGCCACGTTTCCGGCCCGTCCGGCTGTGTTCGCCAGATGCCGTTCTTCATCGACTTGAGGGATTCGGCGGGCAATCCGGGGAAAACGGGCGGGCCTTCCATCAGCGTGTTGAGCGAGCCGGCGACGGCCAGGATCGAATCGCGGACGACTTCGGCTTCCAGCCGCTGCTGGCGGAAGCGCCAGAGGAAATCGTTCTCCGGGTCGGTGGCCAGATTGTCCTTGTCGCCGGAGGAAGAGGCCATCTGATAGGCCTGCGAAGTCATCAGCAGGCGGTGCATCTGTTTGATGCTCCAGCCACGCTCGCGGAACTCGACGGCGAGCCAGTCGAGCAGCTCGGGATGCGATGGCTTGTCGCCGGTGCGGCCGAAGTTGTCGATCGTCGGCGCCAGGCCGCGGCCGAAGTGATGATGCCAGATGCGATTGACCATGACGCGGGCGGTGAGCGGTTGATCCGGCGACGTGAGCCACTCCGCCAGCGCGCGCCGGCGGCCGGAAGTGCGGTGGTGCGAGGGCGGAAACTCGACCGGCGGCGAACCTTCAGTAATCACGGTGAGAAAGCCGGGCTTCATCAGCGAGCCGCGGCTGGACATGTCGCCTCCGTGCAGAAAATAGGACGGCGGCGCAGCATAGGGCTCAGGGCCCTGATGCAGGTAAGAGCCCTCGGTCACTTCCTGTTTGACGCCTTTGCCCGGCGCGGGCTCATCGCCGGGACCGTCCGGCACGAAGCGGTAATCGCCATCCGTGATCCCCATCGCCACCGGGATCGGCGCCGGCCGCTGCTTTTCGAGCTGCTCGATTTCCGCATGCAGCTTCCGGATCTCGTCGCGCTCGGCCGGCTCGAGGAAGCGGGCGACTTCGCCGCTGGAGACGCGCGTGGTTCGGATCACCTGGTTGGCCAGCAGCGCCTGGCCGGGCGTGCGTTTCTCTTCCGGCGTGTTGATCGCCTCCTGCACGTTGGCCGGATACTTCTTGTACTTGCCCTTGAGCAGATCGAGCTTGTATGGATCCTCGATCCCGGCGATTCTCTGCCTCAAGGGAGCGATGCGGGCATCGAGATCGGCCGTCTTGCGCTGGTATTCGCCGGCCTGTTCGCGCGGAACCAGCGGATGGTCGACCTCGACATAGCTGAACAGGGACGCCTGCATGCGGTAGTAATCCCTTTGCAGGATGGGGTCGAACTTGTGGTTGTGGCAGCGCGCGCAGTGCACGGTCAGGCCCATGACGCCGCGGCCGAGCGTGGCGATCATGTCGTCGAGGTAGTCGTACCGGAACTGCGGATTGTCCTTTTCACGGAAGCCGACCTTGGCGTAGTTACGCAGAAAGCCGGTGGCGATGAGGGTTTCGTAAGTGACATCGTCGACTTCATCTCCGGCAAGCTGTTCGATCAGGAAGCGGTTGTAGGGCGTATCGCGGTTGAAAGACCGAATGACGTAATCCCGGTAGCGCCAGGCGTTGGGACGGTCGAAGTCGTGCTCATAGCCGTTGGAATCGGCGTAGCGGGCGACGTCGAGCCAGTGGCGGCCCCAGCGCTCGCCGTAATGGGGCGATGCCAGCAGCTTGTCAATCAGCCGTGGCCAGGCATCCGGCCGCTGGTCCTCGAGGAATTCCTTGATCTCGGCCGGCGTGGGCGGCAAGCCCGTCAAGTCCAGGTATGCCCGGCGCGCCAGCGTTCGCCGGTCGGCTTGTGGAGCAGGCTTCAGCCCGCGCGTATCCATTTCTTTCTTGAGGAAGGCGTCAACCGGGTTCTTGGCCCAGCGCGCGCCGGCAACCTTGGGAACGGGCGCGCGGACGGGTTTGCGGAAGGACCAGAAGTCGCCCGCGCTCGGAGCAAGCTGAGATTCTTCAATATCTTTGAGCGGGTTCCTGGCGGCCACGGCGCCGCCGATATCGCCGTCCCAGGAGGCGCCCTGATCAATCCACAGCTTGATGGCTTCGACCTCGGCCGGCGCGAGCTTCCCATCCATTGGCATGGAAGGCTTTTCGAGGCCGGCGACGCGCTTGTACAGCATGCTCAGCTCGGAGCTGCCTGGGTTGAGCGAGGGGCCTTTTTCGCCGCCCCTCAACGCCGAGGCTCGAGTGCGGAGGTCAAGCTTGGCCATCTGCATGGCCGCGCCGTGACACTTCAGGCATCGGGCCTCTAGAATGGGTCTGATCTCCTTTTCGAAGGAGACGGGGCGTCCGGGCCCGGCGGCGGCTGTGTACACGGCTGCCGACAGGAAAGCCAAAGCGGTCCGTGGCGCAATCATGGGCTTTGGCTCAAATTATATGCCTTGTGAGGTCTGAATGCCAAAACGAGAATTTGCCGATATGGCCGAATTGACCGCCTTAGCCGGCCAGGAGGTGGGCGTCAGCGACTGGATGGAGATCACCCGGCAGCGGATCGACGCCTTTGCCGCCGCCACCGAGGACTACCAGTGGATCCATGTGGACGTCGAACGGTCGAAGCGCGAGTCGCCGTTCGGAACGACGATCGCCCACGGCTTTCTGACGCTGTCGCTGATCCCGCACCTCTCGCACGAAGTGATCGGAATCCGGCAGAAGTTCGCGATGGCCATTAATTACGGCCTGAACCGCGTCCGCTTTGTCTCTCCGGTGAGGTGCGGAGCGCGCGTCCGCAGCCGGCACCGGTTGCTCGAGGTGACCGGGATCCAGGGAGGCTGGCAAACGCGCTGGCAGGTGACCATCGAGATCGAAGGGCAGCAGAAGCCCGCCTGCGTAGCCGAGACGATCGGGCGCTTGTACACGGAGGGGCCGAAGCCGTCATGAGGATTGCTGTGTTGGGTGCGGGCAATGTCGGGCAAGCGCTGGGCGCCGGATGGGTGAAGAAGGGACATGCGGTGGTGTACGGCGTTCGCAATCCGGACAAATACCGTGACCTGGACGCTCCGGCCATGCCGCTGGCGGACGCGGCCAAGGATGCCGAGGTGGTGACGCTGGCGACACCGTGGAGCGCGGCCCACGGGGCGCTCGGGCAGTGCGGCGGTCTGGCGGGCAAAATTGTTCTCGATTGCACCAATCCGCTGGGACCGGATCTGAAGCTGACGGTAGGGCACACGGATTCGGGCGGCGAGACGGTGGCGCGGTGGGCGCCTCAGGCCCGTGTGGTGAAGATTTTTAACACCACCGGCTACAACAACATGGCCAACCCGCAATACGGCGCGGCTCGAGCGACCATGTTCTACGCGGGCGACAATGGCGAGGCCAGGCAAGTGGCGGCGCAACTGGCGGCGGACCTGGGCTTCGATCCGGTGGACGCGGGACCGCTCCGGAATGCTCGATTGCTCGAACCGCTGGCGTGTTTGTGGATCGAGCTGGCGTATGCTCGCGGGCTCGGACGCGAAATCGCGCTGATCCTGCACAAGAGGTGAGAATGCTCTGGCTGGCGATGTGTCTGGCGGCGTTGGCTGAGCAGCCGCGGATCGAGAAGATCGAGTGGCCCGTCAGCAAAGTGCTCGAGCCCGGTTGGGCCGGTTGGGCGGTTGGGCGGGATTGTATTGATCGTTTTTTCGCGCAGCGTATACTGTAGGGATGCAGTTGGTGGTGGAAGATCCGGGCCTGACTTTGCATGCTTGATCGAAGAGTGGCGCTCGGCTGTCTGCTCTGGTTGCAGACCGGATGGGCAGCGGGTGTTCCCCGCAACGAGTGTTTTCCGCTCGAGCGGTTGCCCCCTGATCTGCGCGCCAGGTCGGATGCCATTCTGCTGGATGCGCTCGATCACGAATTCCTCTACACGATCATCGGAGGGCTCAAGCCGTGGACGGCGGCGCCCACCGAAGTCGAGGGGCTGAAGCAGATTGCAGTGACCGAGCCGGCGCGCATCGAGCAGACGCAACGGATTCTGGCCACCTGGCGCTGCGCTGAGGAAATCCATGCGGACGTGGCGCCCGCGTTCCGGCAGGAGATCAAGGGCATGTTGCGGGTGACGCCGCTGGCGCATCCATACGTGGTGCATGTTTCGCGGATGCGGGCGGTCATCCGCCGCCATGCCGCGCTGTATGCAAAGAGCGGAATCACGCCTTTGACGCCGCCGGCGGCGGTGTTCGCCACGGTGACGGTGTTCTCCTCCGGCGTCGATGAGCAGGCCGCCAGCGACTGGCGCATGGCGGGCTTCCTGTTCGGATATCCGGAGCACGCGGTCGAGGCGTTCGTGACCTCGGTGCTCACCACGCGCCGGCGCGATGAATCGGCCGGCCTGCGCGGCCCGCTAATCCAGGTGCCGGTGTTCGATCCGCGGTCCAGGACGGGGTACAGCTATAACGTGGCGAAGGGGCACCGGGAGAATGAGGCCGACCGGGCCATTCTCCGGCAGGCGGCGGCGATTCTGGCGGAGTACAAAACACGGCGCGCGCGCTATATAGGGCCAGGCAAGCCCGGCGTGGTGACCATGCTGCGTGACTGGTTCGACGACGGCAAGGGCAATTGCGCTCCGACGAACGCCAGGATCGCCCCGCGGTAGGCGGCTACGCCTCCTTCCTCTTCAGCCTGGCGTCGTTTTCCTGGATGAATTTCCGCAGCTCTTCGATGTGGTTCAGCAGTCTTTCCCACTGCTCTTTGTACAGAGTGACCGGGAATCGGCCGAGACCGTAGACGGAGACGGCGCCCTTGTCGCTTACCCGGAAAGAGATGGCGCCGCGCACGGGCCTCTTCAGCGCCTCGTTTTCGGCTTTCAGCCTTTCGATTTCAGCCACGAGTTCTTCTGGGGACGGCATATGGGAAGGATTCTACCGCCAACGGGGCCGGCAACGCCAGCCGCATTCAGTGCAGAAACAGTGCAGAACTATGCGTGAACGTGCTTCCGGCCGTTGGGCCTGGGGGCTGGTTCGTCTTCGGCAATGCCGGAGAGGACAACAGGTTCGCGGTCAGGGAATTCAGCCACCAGAGACAAGCTTCCGCCCATCGCTTCAACCGTCTTCCGCAGCGTCGAAATCATCAAGTCGGCGCGTTTTTCGAGCTTGGAAACGCCGTCCTGCCCGATGCCGAGTTCCTTGGCCATGCGGACCTGCGTGAGCTTGCGGGCGCGGCGAAGCTCCTGCAGGGTCATTTCCTCGGCGATGAGCTGGGCCGCGCGGGCCGCAACCTTCTTGCGACGGGCAGGGCTTAGTTCCTTCCTTATCCGTTCGAGGTTGGTCATGGTCGTTACTTGCTTTCCTTTTCCTTCTGCCTTTTGATCTTGGCCAGGTGAGCGTCAAAACGCGCATCGGCCTTGTCGATCAATTGGCGGCAAAACCGCTTTTCGCTGCCGCCCGACTTGTCTCCGGCTAAGTATGCACTATAATAACTATGCCGTCAAGTGCATATACGGCGGATGGTCATGCGGACGC